>JADIME010000034.1 GCA_017694935.1 Candidatus Merdivivens pullistercoris | reverse complement strand
TCAACCCCCTCGTTTTCTTCCCGTCCTAAGAATGTAAACAGACTCTCCTCAGACGCTTTTGATGCCTCGCTGTCTGAAGATGCCCAAAAGAGAAAAGTGCGGTTTCCAACTATAAACTTATTTCTGGAACCGGATCTCAACATATTATTCAGTGCCGTTGTATATGCAAACTCTGCATCTTCAGAAATCGGAGCATTATATCCTTTAGCTTTACCGTAAGAATCATATCCAGAATTTACCTGAAATGCTACAAGTTTGGCTGTTGCCTGACTTCCAGGAATCATCGTAGCTGTTGTAACCTCCACTACTCTTGCGTGTTTCCCCAACACCAAGCATATTTTTTCATTTGCCGCACCTTCATTGACATCCAGAGCCATTATCTCTCTTTTGCAGGCAATGATTTCCGTATCACCTTCCAGAAGGAAGGAAAACATAGAATATTTCTTATTTAGATTCTTGACTACATCAGTCCATAAAGGATCATGTTGCATAGCCTCTACAATTGAGGACGGTTCCTGCTGATAGAAAGAATACACGGCTTTTACAGCCTCATTTTCCGGAAATGTTTCATATATCTCCTTTACTTTTGCCTTGAAAGTATCAAAATACTTACGCATACTATCCATGTCTCCCTTATCAGAGTAACCGAATACATATTGACTGTTGTCATACAAATAGTTTGCGACGGGAGCACTTGAACGGCCAACACTCTTTTTGACAAGGAATTGCTGTGCCGATTTCTTATCTATGCGCCTGTCTTCAAAACGCATGAAGTTGCCATCACGGTCTATTATGATGATGAAGCCAATCTCTTTCAACTCCATCCCGAACGCAGGCAGGCTGCCGCACCGACGGTAATAATCATATAACGCTTTAAGTATCATCTTAACACCTCCTTGCTGTCTTTATCCGGCACTACAATGACTCCCTGCACCATCTTTGCACGATAGAACATGGCATCCGGTTTCTGTGGATTGCTTTCAAAATCCATATCATAAAGCATGACGCCCAAATCCCTGTCTTCTGCCAATGGCTTGGTCAGACTGCCGGTATCCTCAACATATTTCCAGTTGGCTGCAAACTCGCGGCACCCCAAATACGGTTGAGTGAAACACTGGCCCTGTGATGCCCTACGTTCAAACATCTGATAATACTTCATTGGGTTCTCGTCACCGTTTGGCTGATGTACGGCAAAAGCTTCTTTCGGACGATCCTTCACCGGAATAAACACCAATCTGGCATAAATACGGTAACGTACATCCTGCAAAAGCAAAGAGTTTTTCTGCTGACGCTTGTCCTCTATGTAAATCGGCGATTTCCCAGCCACCGCGCCAACTTCATTGCGTCTGATTGCAGCCCATTTGACAGGGTTCAGCACTTCAATCCTTGTCACTTGCCAGCGCATGGCATAGCGTTTAAAAAGTATCGATTCGAAAACGGCACGGGCAGCCGACGGCGTGATGACATCATAGCTGACACGTTCCACTTTCAATTCCGGACGAGTAAAACAAGCCCAGTCACCCCATATTTCCAGGCAATATTCTTTATCCGTATATTCCATATTATCACTTGGTTTAAATCGTTAAAATCTCTTCCATCCAATGATTATCAAGGCTAAGTCCCGTAGCATTATCATACTGTGCCCTATCCGGCACGACATAAACGCCTTCAATAATCTCTTCAACCGCTCCATACTCTTTCAATTTATTGAAATCTGAACGGTGAATGCTTACAGTAAACTGTGCGAGTTGTTTCATTAACGAATATGAACATCCTATTTCCTTAAGTTTTTCCGCCAGTCCAAAACTATTTCCCCAGTTCACAATTAAGTTCATACTGTCATCATCTATCAGCCTGAACAATTCAGAAGCTTTTTCAAAACACAGCTCATCTGGTTTGTAAAGATAGTGACTTATATCCTTTTCGTCAAAAGTATTTTTTCTGGAATACAATTGTTTAAAATATTCCGTCATCACTGATGGAGCGAACCAATCACTGTCAGAAGACAGGTTAAGTCTGGCATTGTTGGCTGCGGCCATCGACCCAAACGGTATACGGTTCTGTGCTGAAAGACTGAAAACGAAAGTCTGGCCCATAGCATGTTTCCCTTCACGATTGCATCTGCCTGCCGCTTGCAATACAGAGTCCAATCCTGCCTCCTGACGGAAAACAACGGGAAAATCAATATCCACACCCGCCTCCACCAACTGTGTAGCGACAACTCTGACAATCGGTTGAGAGCCGTTTTTCAACAGAGTCTTTATACGACAGATTGTCTCGCTTATATGCGCCGGACACATCATCCTTGACAAATGCAGTTTTATTCCATCATCAGGCAAACGGTCGTACAGTTCCTTTGCATCTTTTCTGGTATTAACTATACATAGGACTTTGTCATGACTCGCAATTTCCGCAGCTATATCATCATATGTTTTACCGGTATTGTCTATCACAAGTTTCACCCGGCGGAGCCTGTCGTGCAACGCATATTCTTCCGGAATAATTTCAGAGATATGTTCTATTCCGTCTATTCTGGCCCTTGGATTTGTACCCTCTATTGTTCCGCTGAGTACCGGTTGGCTTGCAGTAGTGAACAAAAAAGAAACCCCGAACAGTTTATGATAGGCCTTCATGGCATCGACAACAGGCTGAAGAAAATCCGTCGGCAAGGTCTGGACTTCATCAAGTATAATTACTGATTCTACTATATTATGGAGCTTGCGGCATACAGAAGGTCTGTTGCTGAACATTGATTCAAAAAGCTGAACATTGGTTGTTACTATGATAGGGTAATCCCAATTTTCAGTAGCCAACATTGCTTTTTCACGTACTTCCTCATCCTTAATTTCCTCTGGATTGAAATTGCTGTGGTGTTCCAGAACATTCTCTTCACCGAAGATACTCTTCAAAATGCCAGCCGTCTGTACAATAATGCTTGTATAAGGTATTGCTATGATGATACGCCTCATAGAGTGATGCACGGCATGCTTCATGGCCCACAACAAGGATGACAATGTCTTACCGCCTCCTGTGGGTACAGTAAGACTATAGAAACCTTTATCTCCGGAAGATGTTTCGCCGCACCTTTCCATCACTTTCCTCCGGATACTGTTCACTTCCGTATCGTCAGAGCCGGACTGAAGTTTTTGCAGAAAACTTTCCAACTTGGGCAATAAATCCGTGAGAGTGGAAGCAGACCCACGCTTGCGCCAAGATTCCACATTCATAAATCTTTCGGTATCCAGCCTATCCGCATCCACAAGACAGGAAAACAACATCCGGGAAAGGTGATGGAAATGCTTCATCTCTACACTTAATCTGGTAAAAGGCGCATTGCGAAGTTCCTTAACCAACAACCCCCTGTCAATGCAGATATCCTCCTTGCTTATTTCCAAAGGCAGCGGCCTTCTTTCCAAAACATTTTCAACATCAATATAATCATGCAGACCGGTATGATGAGATATTATCTGATTGGCTATAAGGTTGAGAACATTTTTCCCTAAAAGGTCAATCGCCAATACTCCACCCACAAAAGCATGATTGTGTTCCTCATAATGTTCAAAGTCCGCCAGAGGCATCCCATTTACCATGCGGATATATTGCTGGAATGCATTACGTTCCTTGCCTTTGTCATGCAACATCCCCAGTACATGCCCCCATGTAGGAAGTCCGAACCTCCTTGAAAATTCAGCTGCCAACTCCGCCACTCCTCTCTGATGTTCATCGTTGGTCTGTATGCGCCATTGACCATTTTCCCCGTCTTGATAGAGATGGGATATTATCTGCTTTTCACTAATCATGTAGTCCGAATCACATAAAAAATATTAGAAAAGTTTGCAATTTGCAAACTTGCGATTTTCGAAAATAGCATAGTTTTATAGTGCCCACCACAAAGAATCCATAACATAATAAAATAAACTGCATGCAGCCAAAAGCAAAGTTAACGAATAATTTTTCCCCTGTCAATAGCGCCTGTGTTCGGATAACATGATGGGAAGAAAAAAGATATTGTTACCAATAGATAATTGTTTCTTTACGATGCGGAAATTATCCTTCGTTTAGAAGCTGTTTAAATTTTTTTCAAAAGTTCTTTGTGGCATCCTTCCGGCACGTTTTCGCCGTTTTTATCGTAAAATAGCGCTGCTATTCTCCTCAAAAAACGACAAAAACCTGCGCGGAAGCCTGTCTCAAATGTTCTGAGAAAAAATTTTAAACAGCTTCTTATTTGTTGTGATTTTTACAAGATTTTGAACCCAAATCCACGGCTCATTTTTGGATGTATTGACTGTCATTATATTACAAAATACACGAAGGATTTGGGTGTGTTTAAAACAGCCCAAATCCTTGACTATTTTTTTTATATCTAAGATTGTCAATAATTTAAAAAGACAAGCTTTGGACGTGGGGTCAAAAAAATTTCGCTGGCACTAAACTGTGTCTACGCTGCCCCTGCCCGCTGCCTCATGTTCAAAGCGTGTTTGATACGGCTCTCCTTAAAATTTCATGCACTAATATTTAGTATTTGTCTTTACCCACTTTTTAGCAGCCTCCGTTAGCTGGTATTGTTGTTTCGGATGCTTAGGGTGATTAGGATAAAGCCGTACTGCTGCATTAATTTGAATGAATCTATTATCTAATGAGAATTATTGTTTTGAAGGTTTGAAATAATGTGCTCATCTATTTTAATTGTATGCTTCCCTGTTGTTGTACGCAGATTTTTCCTTATCGTATCAATCGTGGAATGTTTGCATAACGAATTGAGCCGTGACATCCCGGCTAATGTTGTATTGAAAAGCAATGTTCCAAACGAAGTTCTTTAGTGAGATTTAGGTAACGGCAGTGTTGTCGTTTGACATGGATGTTTACACTAAGAGCTTGCCGATTGGTGACAAAGTACCGAACGCATTCGCAGATTTGGAAGATTTCTTCTTCGCTAAAGTCAAATTGCCTGAATGTGCTTTGGGTGTATTGCATTACGGTTTGTAGCTTTTCATCTTCTTTTCTTTCTTTTTGCTGGAGATATTGCCATTCCTCATGCTGGTACTCATAATGTGATAACTCCATCCGTTTCATTTGAATATCTCATTGCCAGCCATAATAGCAGTTGCCAAAGCGCAATCATCTTTAGTTTGTCGGTTAGATTGCACAGGCTTGTGACAGAATAAAAAACAATATAATATGTGCCGATAAAGAGAGACACAAAAATAAGCAGCAAAGAGGCAACAACTTCATTTTTTAATTGCAAGACAAGAAGGCTGCCCCAATCCGCACGACACACACGGATCGCAAAACGTTCCGTTAATTTTTTCAAAACTTTTTTCAAAACTTTTGCAATAAATTTGTTTTTTATAAAAATAACTTTATCTTGCGCTCGCTGTGTTTTTGGGGCTTTTGTAATATGAAAACGAGAGGCTTACATATTTTTCTCACTGCGTGTGTCTTCATGTGCGTTATTTCATGCCATGCGCCTGTGAATGTCTTGCGAAACGAAGTGTCTTTCAAACATATTAAAGAAGAAGCCTCGCTGAACGGTTCAGGTTACTGTATAGTATTGGTGGATGATGATTACGATATTCAATATTATAAAAGTAAAATCATTGATAAAAATGAGGGAAATCCTTGCCTCTGGAATTTCGTCAATGTGGACAGGCCGGAAAATTATTGGTACAAGTGGCTCTTGGGGACATGGAAATCACCTTTCACAATAATCTTTGACAATGACGGGCAAATTGAAAACATTGTCTTCGGGACTTCCGAATATGCCTGCAAATCCATCGAGAGCGCAATATCGTCTCGCGGCAAAGGCATCATATATAAGAATTTCGGATTCGCCAGAAATTCCGACATACCTGACTGTATCGAAAATGCCGATGAATTCATATACAATCATCTGCAACTCATATCAGACACTGCCTGTACATATTGCGAGAAATATTTGAAAGCGGACAGCCTCGCACACATATCCGGATATCCGTTCAGCAGCTATCTTAAATTGTGCTACGGGAGACACATATTCAGCAAAAACAGCATAGCGAAGATGGCCTGCGGCTTTATAGACAAATACATCGGCGCAACCTACTCAAAAATAACATATTCTTCGCTCATACAGAGAGTAAGTGAAGATTTCCTTACCGAGAACTCACAGACACTCATCGATACAAAGGTCCGCATAGCCAAAAAACATTACCGTATAGGTGACGAAGTGCCCATAACAGTAACCATCACAAACAACGGAGAGGACGATATCTCAATAGAAAAAATCGAAACTACTTGCAGTTGCATAAAAATGGTTCCGGAAAACCGGAATTACCGCCGGATAATAAGACCGCATGAGACTATAAATTATTTATTTTCCATGGAACTTGAATCCTCAGGAAAAGTTTATCATGAAATATATTTTTATACGAACAGTCCCGCGCCGCTTGCCACGGCTGCAGTAAAAGTCTTTTTCGAACAATAAATAAACTTCATTATGAAAAAGACAGCATCCATTATTCTGCTTTGTTTTCTTGCTGCCGCTGGCACAACCGGCTGCAAATGTTCCAATAACGACATTCCTTCTGTCGCTGCCAAGGATAAGGCCGTCCAGGACAGTCTCTCCATCGTGGCTCCCAATGGTGAAAAGATAGCCGACGATATGGAGTCATTGGAAAATGAAATCAAGTTTAAGATAGCCGAACAATATGGAGAAGACATCCCATTCGAAATCACGTCCATCGAATACTTGGATGTTCCGGAAGGATATTGTGCGACAGTAAATTACCGGATGGAAAACGGGATAAGCACGAATTTCGTAATAACCCATTTCAGCGAGGACGTAAAGGTACAGGTGGATTCCAATTCGGTTATATTTGAATTTTAAATGTGAAGCTTCTTAGAAGGAAAATATAACAGCGGGCGGAGCCGTATGCCGACTTCGCCCGCCATATTTTTAACAGCTGCACGAGCCCCTGTCAGAACGCGAATATCGCCCTGCAGACAGCTCCTCCGGCAAGGCTCGCCTTGTTGTTCCGGAAAACAAGCCCGGCTTCGAAACTGTTGCAATATGCAAGAGGCTGCGAACATTCCGTGCTGCTCCAGAACAGGCAGGTGGTACATAAATGATTTGCCCCTTCGACCATCAGGAGCCTCTCATTGATGAAATCCCTGTTGGCAGTCTGCATATTATTGTAACTGATCTCCCTTATATCCCCGGCATAGTCTCCGGAACACAGGAGCGACAGCTCTTTGATCGAAGGAAGATACCAGCCGCTGCACCATTCAGGGAGCGGAACGGTTTCAGCATAGTCTTTAATGAACCGCACGGCCTCGCATGGCCATGAAGAGTTTTCAGGAGCGGCATTGAACTCCTCCATCGCCCTCGTATTGTTGTACCCGAGTATCATGTTCATATAGTCCGGCTCGCTTCCGGCGTTGTATTCGGCCAAAACAGGCGCAAAGCCGTCCAGATTGGCCAGAACCCACTCATTCAGAGTCTTGCCGTACTCTTTATAACCGGTCTGCCAGTTTACAGAACCGTCCCCTCCCATTGAAACCGCAAGGCCGTTCACACAGTGAGGGTGTTCACGTTTCAGTACGGCATCGTCTTCGGTAGGGTCGCCTGTCCAGAAGACTACGCCGACTACCGTCTTTTCAGGCTCCAGAGCGGATGAAACCGTACCGTCGGAATAAAAGAAGTCGCCGACTTTGACATCCAGCTTTACAGGAACGACCGTGACATTGCAATTGGCCGACATCCCTCCCGCCACGGCGGTAATCACGGTTTCCCCGAGACCGGTTCCCGTAACAAGTCCGTTTTCATCAACAGAAGCGACGGATTCGTCGAATGACATCCATTTGACTTCATCATACCATGCGTCTGCCGGATTTGTTTCAAATTCCAGCTGAAACGTTTCCCCTATCTGCACCTCCGTTTCCGAAGTAAGGATGGCAATCGATTCCATATCAATTCCTTCGACTATTACATCGCATACCGAGGAAATCCCGTTGCAAGAAACCCTGATTACGGTCTTTCCGGGGGTAAGGGCGGTTACAAGGCCTCTCCGGTCCACTTCCGCCACATTTTCATCGGAACTGCTCCATACAAGAGAGTCTATTGCGGCATTTTCAGGCAATACAGTCGCTTCCAACTGCACTGTGCCGCCTATCGGTAACACTATGGAGTTTTCGCTCAGTTCTATTCCGGTCACATGCGGGACGGATTCTTCTTTAGAACAGCCGCCAAGGGATATAACTGCCGACAAAGCGGCCGCTATGAAAATATATAACGATTTTTTCATGACATTAAAAAGCTATTATTGGACGTACATTCGGGGAAACGCTTGACTTTGACAAAGCCCGGTCGATCTTGCCGCCGGGAGTATTGATATAAAATGCATTCCCGTTCTCGGTATATTGCGATGAAGACCAATAGAATCCGGCAGAAAGAGGCTGTGCGCCTTCTATCGTCCCTAAAACGGAGTTTATCAATTCGAACATCGAAGAATCGTTGCTGATTTCAATGATATTCCCTTCATAATCTCCGGAACACAATAATGAAAGTTCTTTCGGTGAAGGCAGGTACCAGCCGCTCGTTTTTTCAGGAGCCGGTACAACGCTGCGATATTCAACAATCTTAGATACAGCGGCGACTGCATACAAGGATACATGTCCTTCGTTGTAAGCTTCGATGGCCTTTGTATTGTTATAACCTACCATTTTATTAAGATTGTCATCGATGCCTTCACCTGTTTCGATTACGCCATAATCAGTTACATTCTCTTCAATCCAATCAGAAATCGTCTCGCTGTAAGGCCAAGGGGACGAACTTTGCCATGCCCCCCATTCTTCACCTCCGATGGCAACCGCAAGTCCGTTCACGCATTCCGGATGGTCGCGCTTCAAGGAAGCATCGTCGGCGGACGGATCTCCTACCCAAAAGACAACGCCTATCACTTCTCTCGATGAATCCAATTCCAATGACCACGTACCGTCGGAATAATAGTAATTACCTATCCTCAATGCATTAGGGTCTATTACTTCAACTTCGCATTCAGCTGAAACGCCGTCAGCCGTTGCCGTTATAACGGCATTCCCGAAACCGGCTGCCGTAACTTCCCCGTTTTCGTCCACAGTGGCTACCGCCTCGTCCGAAGATGTCCATGAGACTGTCCGGTAAGTAGCATTATCGGGTTCAACCGTGGCAGTAATCACATGTTTGTCACCGACATTCATTTCAAGGGAAGCCACGTCCAGTATTACCCTTTCGACTGGTACCGGAACGGTTGTCACATGACATGCCGCTTCGACATCTCCTATGGAAGCCGTTATGTCCGCCTCCCCTTCCGCCAGCGCGGTAACAATACCGCTTCCGTCCACAGAAACCACGCCGTCATCCGAGCTCGCCCACTCTATCTGCGCGGCATATTCTTCAGGCAGAACGATTGCCTGTATTGTTGCAGTCCCGCCGACACTGAGAGTAATTTCATTCCTGTCCAAAACGATAGTGATTTCTTCTTTCTGTTCCTGCACGGTTACGGCGCATTGTGCTGAAATGTCCCCGGCATGGGCGGATATGACGGCTTCACCTTGGGCGATTGCCGTCACAAGGCCGTCCTTTACCGAAGCGACAGTTTCATCGGAAGACTCCCATGTCAGCTGTCCGGAAAAACTGTCCGGAGGTAAAACCACCGCCTCGATCACAAGGCTGTCTCCTACATTCATTGTAGCTTCACTGCGGTCGAAATTTATCGCGGTCGGCGACAATTCCTCTTTATCCCCGCACGAGACGGACATCAAGGCCGATACAGCCGAAATGCCTGCAAAAAATAGAGTTTTAAGTTTCATATACATACGGTAAAATTTAAAATTTGCTTTGCTGCAAATATAACCGTACATACCATGAACGGCCTGAAAATGCGGACTGTATTTTATGCGAATGCTTAAAATTTACCTATTCTCAGTATTGTTTCTGTCCAGTCTCCGGGATTCTTTGCGATATTGGCCGGGGGTGCAGCCGATTTCCTTTGAAAACGCTTTATAGAATATTGATTCCGAATTGTAGCCGAGACGGTCGGCCAGAGCCTTGAACGTCACATCATCGCCTGATGAAATGATTCTCGCCGCTTCCCGGATGCGGTGCATATTGACATAATCACAAAAACTCATTCCGGAAACATTGTTTATGGCCTTGGAAACATAGCTTCTGTTGCTTCCGGCCGCTTCGGCAAGTTTGTCCAAAGACAAATCTTTCTGTGTGAATATTTTATCTACCTTCATCAGATGTTCCAGTTTAAGATACAGGTCATGTGCGGAAGACTGCTCTTCCTTGGCTTCCGAGACCTCGTCCTTAGTATCCATACGCTGGGAATAGTTCCTGTATTGTAAAACCAAAGCCCGGTACATCTTCCTGTTGCGCCTGTAAATGATGAAAAGGAATGATGACAGGATAACCACGATCACAAGCACGAAAGTAATCGTCATGGTTTTCCTGTTGGCTTCGGAAAGTTCCAGTTCCTTGGCATAAATCTGTTTTTCATGTTCTACCTTTCTTAGGGACACCATGAAATCGTCGAAAGCCTGCTCTTTCTGGAAAAGGGCGACACTGTCCGTCCATTCATGGTATTGCCGATAATACTCCAAAGATTTTTCCTTGTCGCCCAGATGATAGTACAGATCCGACAACCGGCTGAAAAGCCTGTCGCGGAACTCAAGGTTGCCGTGTCTGCATGAAATTTCTAATCCTTTAAGGTACAAATCGATGGCTTCTTGCCGCATATCCATGTCTTCGAGGTATTTGCCATAATGAAAATATATCAGGGCGATAATGCCCGGATCTTCCCTGTCCGAATGCTCCAGCGCGTATGTGTAATATGCTTTTGCCTCGGAAGAACGCCCTTTGTCATGCAGGATATCGGCTTTAATGAGATTGGTGACAGGCAACATCAGAGGATAGGAAATGCATCTTGCTATACTGTCCGATTCCGAGGCATAATGAAATGCGGAATCGCTGTTGCCGGACAGATATGACATTTCAGCCATGGCCGCTGAAGCTATGCATCGTGAATACTGGCTGCTTTCACTGTTCCGTGCCAAAGAATATGCTTTGATCGCATACTCCGAGCCGCCTTTGTCGGACAGGATGAAAAACAGATTCACTATATTGGCGTTCACGGCTATGACATCATCCGTCCGATTTTCATCGATATGATCCAAGGCTATCAGGAAACAGTCAATCGCTTTGGAATAATCCAGTTCTGTCGTAACCGCCAAAGTACCTTTGATGACATTGATGCTTGCGACTACCCTGTCATCCGAAATGCCTTTTTCGTATGGGAGAACGAGATTCAGATAATATCCTGCCGAATCGGCCTGCCTTGCATCCAAGAATGAATGTATGATAGGTATCCCTTCATACATGACACCGACAGTATCGGAAGCGGACAACGCTCTATGAAAACGCTCCCGCTCCCCGTCCGTAACAGCATACGACGGAGTCAGATACAGAAAGGCAAGAAAAAGTGCCAGTCCGAGAACAGGAACAGTGTCAGTCCGCGCTTTCAACCTGCGACGCTCCCGTTTTGTCAATGATGATCCTCGGAGGATTTCCCTTATACAGCAGCGACGAGCCGCCCGAAATCTCTCCGTTCATCAGACCGGTCACGGTAATTTCGACCGCCGTGCCTCCGGATATGGCAAAATCGAAAGTATTGCAGACCAGGCCGAATGCGGACAGATTGCTCGCACCTGAGGCTATGAGTTCGAAATAGTCCACATTGCCGGACAGTTCAGCCTTGGAAGCTCCGGAAATCCCGGCATAAAAATCACTGGCCGAAATATCGCTGTTCAGCACGGATGCCCCCGTCATTCCGAGTATCATGCTGTTGCATTTGAAATCAGCATCCACGTGCGCCGCCCCGTCTATGTTCAATTCGACATTTCCGGCCTCGATAACCCCTATAGAAGACATTATTGCTCCCGACTCTACGGAAAACGTATCGAAATTGTTGGTCGAAACGTACACCGCTATTTCCAACTGGCTGTATGTCTTTGCCTCCTCATCCACATAAACCCTCAAGGCACCCTGCCTTTGCTGTACTATGACATATTGCTGTATCTCTTCATTCGTCACGACGCTTACCGTCTTTTCAGGTATCTTGGACGTGATTACCAGCCTTATGCCGTCGCTTACCTCTATCTTCGAAAGCGAACCGCTGAACGAGTATTCTTCCGACACTACCCTGCCGGTGGGCAGATTCACCTTGTCTTTGCTGCAAGATACAACTGTCAAGGCAAAAAATGCCAAACATATAATCGAATTGCGTACCTGATTCATATCATATCTTATTTAAACATTTCATCCAATTTGTCATAAAGTTCCGGGCTCTCTCCCATGAACGCTTTCACCACCTTTCCTTCCGGATCTATGATGACCTTTGACGGATATCCTTGGATACCGTAAGCCATGACAATCGCAACGTCCTCGCCGTTATAAAGATTGACCCACGGCAATTCATGCTTCTTCACTCCTTCCCGCCACTCTTCTTCCGTGTCGCGGCAGTCTATGCCTACGAATTCTATCTTGTCTTTGTATTTTTCATAATATGCCTTCATGTCCGGAATGCCTTTGATGCACCAGCCGCACCATGTCCCCCAGAAATCCAGAAGCACGTATTTTCCTTTGAATGAATCAAGTGTCATATATTCCCCGTCAAGATTCTTCAGCCTGAAATCCGGTGCCGGGACGCCGGGTTCCAGACGGTTCCATGCTTCTTCCGTCGCAAGATCTTCCTTTGCAATGTTGTAATAATATTCGATTACCTGCCCTGCCGGAGAGCCCTTTACATTTTCACCGACCAGTTCGTAATCCTCGACACATTGATCGGAATTGAGCACGGTAAATGCGTATGCACAGGCAATATTGTCCGGATTTTCCTTTATGAAATTGCGGCATGACGCGATAAACTCTAAAAACGAAGCATTGTACAGTCTTGCCAATGAATCCCTTTTTGCATTGTCATCCCCTGAATATGCGACAGATAGCAACTCCTTTTCAATGGCTCCGAGCCTTTTCTCCATATCCAACAACCCTGAACCATTCAGCGAATCATACAGTTCCGTTCCCGAAACCTTCAGGTCCGCAATACTTCCTTCAACCGTCACCCTGTCACCCGGAAAGATCATTACTTCGGCAAAATCAGACCATTCCGCCGTCGTTGAGATCGTTACCGCCATTACGGCCGTATCAGGCAGGCAGATTTCAAAATACCCGTCTTCCGCAAGGACTACCGTGTCGGTAACATAGTTTTCATCATTTGTGAAATATGCATATCCGACCAATATCGTATCCACGTCCATGATTATATGTCCGGACAGGTTGGCTTTATTGCCTGAACACGCGGCAAATGACACACTTGTAAAGGTCAAAACCGCAAAAATGGAAATCCTCGATAAAAAAGCATTCATATCCGAAATTTTAAAAAAACATGTAAATATAGTGATTTTACTCCTGAATCGTATTATTTTTGCGCACAAATTGTTTTTATGAGAAGCTGTTTAAAATTTTTTCTCAGAATATTTGAGACATGCTTTTGTGCAGGTTTTTGCCGTTTTTTGAGGAGAATAGCAGCGCTATTGTGTGATAAAAACGGCAGAAAGATGCCGAAATGGTGGCACAAAGAACTTTTGAAAAAATTTCAAACAGCTTCTGACAACTTCAGAACGATATGTCAAGAAAGAAAAAAGAGAAGACCATACTTCATAATGTACTGATCGAAGATGTAGCCGCCGAAGGCAACGCGATTGCAAAAGTGGACGGGAAGGTGCTTTTCGTGCCCCAGGCCGTGCCGGGGGACATTGCCGACATTTGCGTGACAAAAAGCAAGAAAAACTATATGGAAGGATATATCGTCACCATCGTACAGCCTTCTCCTTACAGGCAGAAGCCGTTTTGCCCGCATTACGGCATCTGCGGAGGGTGCAAATGGCAGCCTCTTCCCTACCGTATGCAACTGGAAGCCAAGCAAAGACAGGTATATGACCAGCTCGTGAGGATCGGCAGGCTTGACGTGCCTGAAATAGAACCGATCATCGGCTCGGAAAAGCAACGCTACTACCGCAACAAGCTCGAATTCACTTTCTCGAAACGGCGCTGGCTACTGAACGGGGAAAATCCCGATGAAGTCACCGGTACGGACAGGCTCGGGTTAGGTTTCCATGTAGGAGGATTTTTCGACAAGGTACTCGACATCAAGACCTGCTGCCTGCAGCCGGATCCGTCCAACGACATCCGCCTGTATATAAAAAGGTACGCAATCGAGCACGGGATAGAGTTTTTCGACCTTCGCGAACACACGGGGATCCTCCGCAATCTTACCGTCAGGACTGCATCGTCGGGAGAAACGATGATCATACTGTCGGTGACCGGCTTCGACGAGAACATAGCCGAGCTTCTGAATGCCGTGGCTGACAATTTTCCCGAAATATCCTCAATATATTACTTCATAAACACCAAGGCAAACGACTCCACATCGGATCTTACAGCCGTGCTTTACAGGGGGAAGGAAGCCATATATGAAGAAATGGAAGGCCTGCGTTTCAAGATAGGGCCGAAATCCTTTTACCAGACCAATTCCGCACAGGCATACAACCTTTACAAGGTGGCAAGGGAGTTCGCCGGACTTGGCGGCACGGAAACGGTCTACGACCTTTATACCGGGACCGGCACCATAGCACAGTTCGTATCCTCGTATGCATCCAAAGTCATTGGAATAGAATACGTACAGGAAGCCGTGGACGATGCCGTGGCCAACTGCAAGGCCAACGGGATAGAAAACTGCGAGTTTTTCGCCGGAGACATGAAAGACATGCTCACGTCGGACTTCATTGCCGCGCATGGCCGTCCCGACGTGATAATCCTCGACCCTCCCCGAGCCGGCATACATCCTGACGTGGCCAAGACAATCCTTGAGGCCGCGCCCGACAAAATCGTCTATGTCAGCTGCAACCCGGCAAGCCAGGCACGCGACCTCTCCATCCTGTCGGCAGGATATTCCATCAGCCGCGTAAGGCCAGTAGACATGTTCCCACAGACACACCACGTGGAAAATGTCGTACTGATGACAAAGTCTGGAAAATGACAGGCAACGTAAGTCCCGGACTGGTCGTGTATGAGATTATTTCTCAATTTGTTTAATATCAATATCTTATCAACAAAGCACACACACCACGGTTCCGAACATGGTCTTCATTAACATATAATAAAACAAAGATGTTATACCAAATAACATCTTTGTTTTATTATCAGATATTCAAAGTAAAGTAAAAAACCGATTCTAACGCTTCCCGCACTCATAAACATACACATAGTCTTCTTTCAGAGGATAGCCGTTTTTATCCGACAGGAAAAAATAACGGGGCAGCCTGACACCGTATTTGCCGCCATACAATGGATTTTTTCTCAGATTTCTCAGAACATTGCCGGATAGTCTGTGAAAAACAGAATTTGCCGGAGCGGCAGGACTTAATTTATTACACTGTAACACGGTGATAATGTGTAAGTTGTAAAATATTTACAATTTGCGGTTGCTCCAGGAAATTTCATAAACAGATCTTGTACGGACATATTGAAAGTTTCGCCCGGTCTTACAGACTTTAGAACCTGTCCACCTTGCAACCCGCCTGCAAAAAAAAATTTTAAACAGCTTCCAAAATTCTGCCGTCGCACTGGATTTTCACGGATTTTCACTATCTTTGCATAATCGTGTGTTTATAAACCTTAACCGAAAATGGGCAAATTATACGATGAACTCGCACAGGATTACAGGGTGAAGGAAGGGCTGAAAGCGTGTATCAATTGCGGTACATGCACGGCGGTGTGCCCTGCTGCCGAGTTTTACAGATACGATCCGAGGAAGATAGTGGACACGGTGCAGTCGCAGGACGACGAAGCCATCGAAAGGCTGCTGAAAAGCGACGTGATATGGTACTGCGGGGAATGCATGTCATGCGTGACAAGATGCCCGCGAAAAAATGCTCCCGGACTCATAATCATGGCATTGAGGAATCTTTCTGCCAAGAAAGGATATTTTACCTGCTCCGAAAAAGGCAGGCAGCTCTACCCTCTTACGAAAATACTCACGGGAAACATACTGAACTACGGTTACTGCGTATATCCGGAAACTTTCAAATGGCAAGACCATCCGGAATCCGGGCCTGTGTGGAAATGGCATACCGAGCATCTTGAAGACAGCCTCGCCCGGAACGGTGCGAACTACAAGGGCGAAGGGCCGGGCGCATTAAGGAGGATTCCCAAGGAAAGCCTCGACGAACTCAAAGCCATATTCGATATTACCGGAGGCACCGAGCGCATTGAAACTGTCAATAAATATTCGGAGATCAAGGCCGGAGAAATGGGCATGGACATGGATGAATACTTCCGCCACACTTTCAATGATACGGAAGAAGACCATTTCAACGGATAAAGGCCATACAGGCGGACATAGGATTTTATTTTGAAAAAACGGAAATGATATATCAGGGAAAACAGAAAATATGGTCGGATTACAATAAGGAAATACCTGACGATCACTGGTACTACGTAAGAAGCTGCATAAGACAGAACTTCTTTCCGGCATCGGAAAGGACCATGGTCGATATATGCAAGAACGTGCTGAAAAAAGACTTTTACGAAAACCCCAACCATACCACTTGCGGAGGCATAGCCTACCATTGCGACACCCTTCCTCAGGAAACCGCGATGACGATAGTAGCAAGGCAGTTCGCGCTTATGACCGAAAGCGGATATGAAAACTATGCGGCATCCTGCATCACATCCTTCGGGAACTATTGCGAAGTGCTTGAGACATGGCATGAATTCCCGGAACTGGAAGCGAAAATCAGGGAACTGCTGTGGAAATCCTGCCGTCGCGAGTTCAGAAAGCCGAAATACCTCTGCCATACAAGCGACCTTATCTTCAAGTACCGCAACGAGATAGCGGCCAAGGCCAAGTACAAGCTTGTCAACTGCCGCACGGGAGAGCCTCTCAGGGTAGTGGAACACATTGGCTGCCATTACTCCAAGATGTTCCCGTCCAAAGGCGTAGGCGGAGCCGAATACCCGTATGTACTTGTCGGGATGATCGAATCATGGGGAGGCAACGTAATCGACTATCCGGAACGCAGGCATTGTTGCGGATACGGTTTCAGGCAATACCATGTACGGGCAAACAGGGGGTATTCCCTGTCCAATACCCACAAGAAATTCGAGTCGATGGAGCCGTACAAGCCCGACATGATCATAACCAACTGTCCGGGATGCCCTTATTTCCTTGACAGATGGCAGTATGTAATATCGGAAATGACAGGAAAGACATACGGGGAAAACGGATACGGCATCCCTGTTTTCACATACGAGGAAGTCGCCGGCCTGGTATTGGGCTATGACCCTTGGGACCTCGGGCTGCAACTCCACCAGACAGCCGTGGAGCCGTTGCTCGACAAAATGGGGATACCATACGACCCTGCCAGGAAATATTTAGGACTTAACGAAAAAGACCTGAAGCGCCCGGAACTTCCCGGGACGCTCAGATGCTGTTGATACAATGTTGTGTTATGAATAAGAATATCGTTATTATAGGAGGCGGTCCGGCGGGAATGGAAGCGGCATCCCAACTGATGCTGTTAGGATACAGCCCCATCATCATAGAAAAGACATCCGCCCTCGGAGGACACCTTGCACGCTGGGACAGGCTTTTTCCCGACAGAGGGTCGGCAAAAGGGCTGCTGGATGAACTGTTTGTTAAACTTAACGGAGCCAATATATTCTATGATAGCGACATAGTATCGATAAACAGACTGAACGACAGTTACAATATCATCCTGTCGAACGGGATAACGGTGATAGCCCAGGCGGTACTGATTGCCACCGGTTTCAACCTTTTCGATGCCAGGAAAAAGGAAGAGTACGGGTATGGCATTTACAATAAAGTGATTACGAACGCCGACCTGGAGGCTTACTTCAAGAACGGTT
The DNA here is from genome assembly GCA_017694935.1 of Candidatus Merdivivens pullistercoris. Lineage (GTDB taxonomy): Bacteria > Bacteroidota > Bacteroidia > Bacteroidales > UBA932 > Merdivivens > Merdivivens pullistercoris. Next base: position 25,561 of record JADIME010000034.1, on the reverse strand, counting down.
CCGATGAAAGAATCGATGAATCCGGGATAAAGCGCATCGGTTTCGTGCATTGCGTGGGATCGAGGGATGAAAAGGCCTGCAACAGGCAATGTTCCAAAGTATGCTGCATAACCGCGCTCAAGCAGGCCATCGAATTGAAAGAAAAATTCCCTGAAAGTGTCATATATTGTTTTTACATGGACCTGAGGCTTTTCGGACGCAAATACGAAGACATATACCTTTCGGCACAGAAAGACTTCGGGATCCGGTTCATACGCGGACGTGTGTCGGAAGCCAGCGAAGACATCGACGGGAACGTCGTGATAAAGGCCGAAGACACCCTTACGGGAAAACCGCTGAAAGTCACCCTCGACCTGCTTGTGCTTATGGCCGGGATGTCGGCAAACCCCGATGCAAACAGGCTGGCAGGCATGTTGTCGCTTGCAATAGACTCCGACGGCTTCCTGCAAAGCTACGACAACGTTGCCTATATACACAGGTCGAAGAAAAAAGGAATATTTTACGCCGGGACCTGCACCGGGCCGAAGACCCTTCCGGAAACATTGTCCGAAGCGAGGTCTGCGGCGCTTGACATACACAACTATTTAAAGAACAGCGATTATGGCGGCTGATTTCGGATTCAGGCTATCTCCGAGCTCGACAATAAATCTCGACAAAACGGATTTGACCAAGTTCAATCAGCTTGTCGAAGAAGAGCCGGACGTGAAAAAATGCATATCATGCGGCTCTTGCACGGCCACATGTACTGCGGGAAAGTTTTACGACATAGGACTCAGGAAAGCAATCATTTACCTCCAGCGGGGCATGGAAAAGGAAGCCGTTAAGATGCTTGAACACTGCATGTTGTGCGGAAAATGCATGATGGTTTGCCCGAGAGGATTGAATACAAGACATATAATACTGAGCATAAGTAGGATATATAAAAGCGAAAGACAGTGAGGGAAAGATTTGTATCCGGATACAATGATTTTGTGATTCCTTTTATGGCAGGGATGATATTCATCCTCGTCTACTTGCTTATAGCCCTGGCAAGGCTGATACTTCAACTGCCGGCCAAGGACAGGAAAAAATTTTTCATATCACTTCTGAACCCGAAGATCCTGTTCAAGAACATAAGGGACATTATCTGCGACTGCCTCCTGCATGTCAAGATTTTCAAAAGGAACCCGCTCCTCGGCTATATGCACGCAAGCATCGCTTTCGGATGGTTCATGCTGATAGTCATCGGACACATCGAAGTGTTCCTCTTCACTCCACACCGAGCGAGTCTCCTGTATTATCCTATATTTTTCAGGTTCTTCGTGGCCGAAACCAATGAAACGCTGAGGGGAAGCTTTTTTTTCTTCCTGATGGACTTTTTCCTGCTTGTCGTCCTGAGCGGCATAGCCCTGGCCATGTTCAAGAGGATACGTTCCAAGGCCTTGGGGATGCGCCGTACCACGAAACTCAGTTTCATGGACCACATAGGACTGTACGCCCTTTGGTCCATATTCCCGTTAAGGCTTCTGGCTGAAGGCTTTACAGCCGGAATCAGCGGAGGCAGCTTCCTTACGAAAACCATCAACAATCTGCTGCCCGCATTCCTCAGCGACCCGAACAACATACTTCCTACGTGGTGGGCCTATTCCATAGCCCTTGCGGTATTTTTCTTCGTGATGCCGTTCACGAGATACATGCACATACCTACGGAAGTGATGATGATACTGTTCCGCAACGCCGGGCTTAAAATCACGCATCCTCGCAAAGGCGTGGCAAAAACGCACGTATATACCTGCGCGAGCTGCGGGCTGTGCATAGACGCATGCCCGATGGGCGCCGAAAAGATAAACATAAAGGATGCAACGGTTTATCTTGTACGTCAGATAAAGCGCAATAACGAACGGCGTATCAAGGAAATAAGCGAGAAATGCCTGATGTGCGGGAAATGTTCCGCCGTCTGTCCTGTAGGACTGGATGCCATACAATTGCGGGAAGCGCAAAGACGGCTTATACCATACGGAATAAAAACCGATTTCAGCAGCCTGCCGACGGCCACCGTTGCCTCTGCCGCTCCTGCCGGCGATGCTGTATCGGGCATCAAAACAGGGAAAATACTCTATTTCGCCGGCTGCATGACCCAACTTACCCCTAAGATACACAGGGCCATGTCCGGCATACTTGACGCTTCGGGGATAGAATGGGAATTCATGGACAAGGACGGCGGTATATGCTGCGGACGTCCGATGATGATAACGGGAAGAAGCGAACAGGCAAGGCAGCTGATAGAAAAGAACACCGCAATCATAAAGGCTTCGGGAGCTACAGTGCTGCTGCTCTCCTGCCCTATATGCTATAAGATATTCCGCGAAGAATACTCCCTTCACGGCATAAGGGTGGTACATCACGCGCAATTCATATACGAATTGATGGAAAAGGGCCTCATAAAGGCCGCCTACGACCCGGGGCATTCGTATGTGTACCATGACCCGTGCGAACTCGGGAGAGGATGCGGGATATACGAACAGCCTCGCCAGGTGATTTCCGCCGTAGGCAGGCTCAAGACCGCCGCAAAAGAACGCAAGGAAAGCATCTGCTGCGGAGGCTCGCTCGGCAGCATAAGCCTTTCATTCGAAAGAAGGAAGGCCATAACCGAGCATTCATTGAACAATCTCACAATCAATAATCCGGATACGATAGTAACGGCCTGCCCGCTTTGCCAGAGTACTTTTTCGAGATATTCGGCACGTCCGGTGGAAGATTTGGCCGAGGTTGTTGGAAAGGGATTAATTAAGTAATAACCGATAAATTTAACATCATGGTAGATTTCAAGCCGACAAAGTACGCCCTGCAATGCATGGCGACCGGAGAAATTTTTGAAGACCAGGGATGGTGCCTTGCCTCCCCGAAATGCAATACACCTTCATTGGTACGCACGGTTTATGAAAAGAAACAGTTCAACCCCCGCCAAGAGCTTGACGGGTTCTACATATATGCAGACTGGTTGCCTATAAAGCGTGTCCTGTCCGATTCCGCAATCCCTGTCACATACAAAAGCACGGGACTGGCGGCAAAATTGGAATTGGAAAACCTCTATATCACATTTTCCGGATACTGGCCTGAAAAAGGGGCAAACATGAAGACCTGTTCGTTCAAAGAGACTGAGGCATATTCGGTATGCGCGCGCCTCAGCGAAGACAACGACAGGATACTGGTCGTGGCATCCGCCGGCAACACCGCAAGGGCATTCGCAAATGTTTGCTCGGAAAACAATATACCTTTGTTGATTGCCATTCCGGAAGACAATATAGACGCGCTTTGGTTTGAAAAACCGCTTTCTCCCTGTGTAAAAGTCGTGGCCACACCGAAAGGGACCGATTATTACGACGCGATCGCAATCGGCGATATTGTATGCAAGTCAGGATATTTCCTCCCTGAAGGAGGTGCCAAGAATGTGGCAAGGCGCGACGGAATGGGAACCACCGTCCTTTCAGCCGCAACATTCATAGGAAGGATACCGGACTGCTATTTCCAGGCAATCGGAAGCGGCACCGGAACGATAGCCGCATGGGAATGCAATTTAAGGCTTATCGGTGACGGTCGCTTCGGAAACCACAAAATGCGCCTTTATCCGTCTCAAAACGTGCCGTTCACCCCTATGTATGATGCATGGAAAGCAGGAAACAGGGAACTTCTGCCATCGACCCCGGAGGAAGCCCGTCAGAAGGCCCTTCAGATTACGGCCAAAGTGCTGTCCAACCGCAAACCGCCATATTCGCTCCGCGGCGGCCTGTATGATGCCCTGAAAGACACCGGCGGAAATATCGAAATCGGCACAAATGAAGACATCGGCCGTCTTTCCGAAATCTTTGAAAAGACAGAAGGCATAGACATCCACCCTGCCGCCGCCATAGCAATAGCAGGACTTGAACATGCGATCGCCGCAAACGAGATAGGCAAGGACGAGACCGTGATGCTGAACATAACCGGAGGCGGTGAAAAACTGTTCAAGGCCACACATGAAATATTTTACAAAAAACCGGACATAATACTTCATCCTGACAGGGAGGCTCCCGAAGACATAATAGCCGAGATAGAACGCCTTTTTAATTTAAGATAACGACATGAATATCCTGCAGATACCATCGGTTACCGACACCACAGCTTTAGATTCGCTGGAACACTTTTCAGCAAGGATAGCCCAAAAGACCGACAGCCTTGCAAATATGGACACGGAACAATTCATCGCGACCATAAGCAAGGATGCATCAAAACTTTTCACGCCTGAAACATTGGATTATATCATTCACGGGCTGATCAGTTTCGGACTGAAACTGCTGGCGGCCCTGGCGATATATATCATAGGGGCATGGATTATCAGAAAATGCAAACGCCTGGTAATGCGGATATTCGAAAGGCGGAAGACTGAAAAAAGCCTCGCTTCCTTCGTAATCAACCTCATAAGCATCACGCTCACCGTCATACTCATAGTGATAGCGATAAGCACCCTCGGCATAAACACTACATCCATAGCGGCTCTGCTGGCATCCGGAGGAGTTGCAATAGGATTTGCGTTGAGCGGCACACTGCAAAACTTTGCCGGAGGCATCATGATATTGACATTCAAACCGTTCAAGAGCGGCGACTATATCGAGGCGCAAGGCTATTCCGGAACCGTGGACAGCATAGACATCTTCAACACGAAACTCACCACGCCAGACAACAAGATGATCATGATTCCGAACGGGACACTTTCCAACGGAACCATAAACAATTATTCGAAACAGCAATTCCGGCGCGTGGACTGGATTCTCGGGGTCGAATACGGGACCGATTTCGAAAAAGCGAAAGGGATAATCGAAAACATCATATCTGCCGAAAAAGACACAAGGATACTTTCAAAACCGTCCGCACCTTTCATTGGCATAGAATCACTCAGCGCGAGCAGCGTAGACATAATCGTCAAGGCATGGGTGAAAACATCCGACTACTGGGATGTTTTCTATGACTATAACGCGCGGTTTTACACGGAATTGCCTCAGAACGGAATAAACTTCCCGTTCCCGCAGATGGACGTATGGCTGAGGAACAACACGAAAGGCGACGCCTGATTGCGCCGCCTTTCGCCATATACCATTACCATCTCAGCGTATATCCTTATTGTCCTCTATAATGGAATTGAACTCGCTGCATGAATAGCTATGCTGCCGTATTCCCTTATTGATCACAGGATTGGCATATATCCTGAGGAAAATGTCCCTTAGTTCGTTCCTGTCGAATCCGGGTTCGATTCTGGCCAATTGTGCATCCACATACGCTTTGAATCCGATCATCTGTTCCGGCGTGTATTCCGAAACGAATCTCGGCTCATTGTACACTCCTTCCAATGCATTCTCGGAAGCAAGCATGTCGTATGCCATATAATTGGTTTTCCATAGCTTATAACCGTGTATTATCTTTTCCCCGAGCCTCTGCCTCATGAGCGGGAACCTTTCCGCTTTAGGGATGTCATTGAATTCCATTATCTCTTCGATCGCCCACGGTGTAGAGAAAGAAATGTGTATCCTCCCCTTGAACTGCTTGATACCGGTAAGTATGCTGTTCAGGTCTTCATTCGGGGCCTTGACATACTTGGTCCTTCTCGATATATAAAGTTCCCTCGCTTTGAGAAAATCACACGGCTCATATTCGTATGAGATGCTCATAGGCATGATATTCAGCTCATTGAAGTCCTCGGCAAAATTTCCGGAACCGCTCATGTCCAGCATCTTCAACAGCCCTTGCTCGAATTTGTCGTTTCCGTCCTTGGTACGTCCCTGTCTTTGGGCCATCCACACCGAACTGCGGTTGTATGTTATACTCTGCCTTATGTATTTAGACAATTTCAAAGAAGAGTAGTACAGCTCCTTTGCCGTAATCCCGCGTGCAACCTTGATCATCCTGTTGGAACGTATCAGCGACTCTATGATCTTATTGGTAATCAGATTGTCGCCTACGGCTATCTCGGTAAACGGCAACGAATGCTTGAAGAAAATCAGCTGCAGGAAAGCAGGATCCAGTATGATGTCCCTGTGGTTCGAAAGTATCAGATACCTTTTATATTCTTTAAAATACTCGATTCCGTCATACGTAAGGCTCGTAGCCGTCTTTTCCAAAATGAAGTTTATGATCCTCGACATAACCTTTATCTGAAAATCATCAACCCCCTTTACGGCTTTCAGAAGATTCGACAATGCCTTGGGATCCTCGTCCGGGAAACAGAATTTGGACACCTCTTCTACCATGGGATGATCGGCGACCTTGGCCAAAGCTTCCCTTGCCTCTTCGTCCGTATATGGTATAATATTTTCAAAATCAGACAAATACATAGTCAATAACTTAAAATATTACAACAAAGATACGAAAATATAACATATAATTGGTTTTTATCGGAAATTAACCTATTTTTGTAATTGTCATATATTGACAGCTATTGAAATCACAAGACAGTGTCCTTCCATGAAAATCGCCAAAATTCCAAGCTGTACGGACACGGTGCGACTCTCCCTTTCTCTCCCTTTCACGGGGCGGGCCGTTATTTGCGTATTGCGGATCCCCGGCGGTATGTATATGGATGTGATGGCGGCCCGCTTGTCTTTATTGTTTTATTTCCTTCCGTGGCTCGCGAGGAACAAATCTAGAAAAAATGAAAGTTTTTCAAATCCAAGGAATCTTTCTGTTGGCAGCATCGGTTCTATCCGTATGTTCATGCAATGAAGAACCCCAAAAAACTGCTGTAGCACTGGAAAAGATCAATCTTGACAAAACAGAACTCGCGCTGGAAGTCGGCGAGAATTATGTTCTTGTCGCTGAGGCAGTACCATCAGACGCCGAAGGTTATGTGTTATCATGGTCATCATCAGCTCCGGAAATAGCTTCGGTAGACAGTTCGGGATTAGTGACCGCCATATCTCAGGGAAAAGCGACCATAGAGGCAAGCAGCGGAAACATCTCGGCGGCATGCGAGGTGACAGTGAAAGCAATCGGTGTCGAAAGCATTGAATTGAACATGGACAAAGCGACCATACAACGCGAAGAAACACTGCAGCTTACAGCCACAGTATTGCCCGAAAATGCCGATGACAAGAGTGTCGAATGGTCATCTTCCGATGAGAGCATCGCTTCTGTAGATTCCGAAGGACTTGTTACCGGGATTGGAGCCGGTGAGGCCTCGATAACTGCCACGGCAGGCGAAATGACCGCCGAATGTTCCATTACCGTACTCGGAATACCTGTCGAGTCTATAGAGCTGGACGTGTATGAAATAGAAATCCAGACCGGTGAAACGCGCATGCTTACGGCTACCGTGCTGCCGGAGAACGCCGATGACAAAACCGTCAGTTGGTCGTCTTCCGACGAAAGTGTCGCAACGGTAAATGATGGCACAGTGACGGCCATTGCCGCGGGGACAGCAAGCGTAACCGCTTCATGCGGGGACATACAGGCATCCTGCTCTGTAACGGTTACCGCCCCTTCAGTATCGGAACCTGAAATCGGCAGTTTTTACTATTCAGACGGCACATGGTCATCAGAACCCGACAATACCAAGACAATGATCGGGATTGTATTCTGGACAGGAAATCCATCACAGGACGACACCATCCTGGCGACAGAACATCCGGAATGCACACACGGACTAGTTGTCTCATTGGAAGAATTGGAAGGTCCGTGGCAAAGCAACACGATGTCTTACGGGGCATTGGTAGACACGTGGATTTCAGCCAATCTATCAGGATATGAAAGCATACTCGGCGGATACGGCTATGATTCTCAAGACAATCTGAACAAGATGCTGGGATACAACAACACCAAGGCAATAGAGGCTTTCAACAATGATCCGGCCAACTCCGAATGGACTGTGGATGTCGTGGAAAATATACAAGATTTCAATGAATCTTCACCGGCCCCGGAGGGAACTAGCGGGTGGTATCTCATGTCAGCAAAAGAAGCCTCTCTCTTAGTGACAGGATCATACGATGGAAACATCTATGAAATCTGGCAGGATATTACCAATGCGAACAATCTTAATGGAATACTGTCCCAAATAGGCGCGGAAACATTAAGCAACAGCCTGTGGACAAGTACTGAAATCGATGCATACAGCACATCCATGATATATTCGATAAACTGCACGGATGCATTGTTATGGACTATAAACAAGGATTATTCTAATTACAATTACCGTTACATACTCGCTTTTTGACATTCGAAAACTTCAGGCCATAGAGCCATTGCCCGTTTGAAATGCCATACTTGCATAGAATGAAAGTATGAAAATCGCATCGTATAATCCAGCAGCGGCAAGTCGCTCTATGGCCGTGTTTTTTGTTTTTTGCCACATTTGAATTATTTTTGTGTCGCCTTTGGGAAATTTTATTTAGCTGCTTTAAGATTTCAGACGATCATGAAAACAGAAAATGTTTGCTCGCGTAAAATGTTTTTTATATTATTTCTAATCTGTTTCCTCCCTGCATGCGGCAATCATGCGCGAAACGGCAAGTCAGGAGAGAACATTGCGGAAACGACACTTCAGCCTGAACTGAAAGACAGCAGCTTCCATGTCTCCGGAACATTGGTTTTCGCTCACGAAAGTCACTCGTTCACCCCGGAAGGAGATACCATATCGTATTGGATAATAGACAAAACAGGCATGCTTATCAAAGCTTACAACGACTTGACCGGAGGAACAAAAAACGGGAAACCGGTATATGCCGGGCTGGAAGTCGTAGATGCCGGAAAGTCCGACGAAGGATTTGCAGCCTCATACCCGAGTGTTTACCATGTAGTGAAAATCGACAGCCTGTACTTGAAACGCCCCGTACAATCAGTTACATCAGACTGAGAAACTGTTTATGAAACGCGGCATCACCGGAAAAACCGCCAGACTTCCTGAAGCGCTTATGCATTCCTCCTGTTCAATAACGAACTGTCTCCGTAACTGAGAAAGCGAAAGCCGTTTTCCATTGCAAAATCGTATATCCGGCGCCAGTCTCCACCCACAAAAGCCGATATGAGGAGCAGCAATGTACTCTTGGGCTGATGGAAGTTCGTCACTAATTTATCCACAATCCTGAACCTGAATCCCGGCACTATTATTATGCCCGTAGAAGCCGTTATGGCATCTGCTCCGTGCTTGTCAAGATAGCCGGCCAATGCATCCAAAGCCTCTTTTGCCGTATACGTGTATTCCCTCTCATACGGAGACCACTGTTCGACATAATCCGGAACCTGTCCTTCAAGGACTTTCACACCAAGATAATACAGTGATTCAAGCGTCCTTATTGACGTGGTACCCACGGCAATGACCGAGCCGGCATTTTGCGCTATCCTGCACAATGTCTTTCTCGATACCCTGAACGGTTCCTTATGCATCCTGTGTCCCGCTATCAGCTCGCTTTTTACCGGAAGGAAAGTCCCCGCACCGACATGCAGGCATATCCGTTCCATATCGACCCCTTTTGCATCAATATTCTTCAACACTTCCTCGGTAAAATGCAGCCCTGCCGTAGGAGCAGCCACCGACCCTCTATGCATTGCATAAAGCGTCTGATAACGTTCATAATCGCTGTCTACGCTCTCCCTGTTGAGGTATGGAGGTATCGGTATTTTTCCGCAATGCTCCAGGACGGCGGAAAATGGCAGGCCTTCCTTCCATTCAAAGGACACCACAACGTTCGCACCGTCACGCGCCACCATACGCGCCTTTAGGTCTATGGAACTTATAAAGGGGTCATTTTCAGGATTATATAAAGACAGAGCCTCATTATTCCTCCATTTTTTTATGTTACCCGCGATACAGCTCCACATACATTGCCCGGTTGAAGCAAAAGACAGGTTATAATCGTGAGGCTCATACGGTTCAAGACAGAATACCTCTATATGCGCCCCGGTAGGCCTGGTGAAAAAAAGCCTTGCGGGAACGACTTTAGTATCATTAAAGACCATGGTTTCACCTGCCTCAAGGTAATCAGGAAGATTGTAAAAGACATCTTCGCTAATCCTGCCGTTGTCATACAGCAGTAGTTTGGAAATATCCCTCTTTTCCAACGGGAATTTCGCTATCCTCTCATCGGGAAGGCCATAGTCGTATTCGCTGATTCGTATATCCGGTATCACGTTTAAAACCCTCTGTTTTTAATTCAGTGTGCAAAAGTATACAATTCTGCATTCACTTGAAAATATTTCAATTTTCACATTTGTATATTTTTGTAAACTACAAAAGTAATCTATCCTGTTGCGTATGTATTCTCGTATCGTAACATTTGTACACTACAAAGGAAATGGCATAACTTCGTCATAAAAGATTGTTATTTCAGTTGTTTTACCACTACTAATTAACTTATACCCAAATATTTAAATAACTTTATATATACTTTTTATTTAAGTCAATTTTGTGAACGGTGTGGTTATTGAAGCGGATTTATTGCGTTTATCTGCAATTTTAACATATACTATATTAGTAACCAATTATTTAGTCTAAAATATATAAATTATTAGTTCAAGCAGATTGGGAACTCTGCCATTGCTCAGATTATAGTGCATTTAACGTGATTTATCCTTAAAAATGTCATTGTCGGTTGTCTACAAAATGAAATCCTTCTTATTTACATTTGTTTACTAAATATTTCCTACATTTGTATTTTCAAATGATACAAATATGAATCGGCGTTTACAATATCTTCTGGAACTTGAAGGACTCAATCAGGCGCAATTTGCAGACATGATAGGTGTAGGGAGAGCGAGCATTTCGCACATCCTGAACGGCAGAAACAATCCGGGGTACGACATTATCCAAAGTATCTTGAAAAAATTCCCGGACATAAATCCGGACTGGCTCATATTGGGCAAAGGAAAACCGTACAGGGAAAAATCAGGAGCCCCGTCTACCCTATTCGACACCGCTGAAGGCCGGACACAATCGGACAATACAATTTCCGTAGCACAGGAAAATAAACCGCAACTTGTTGAAAACGATAAAAATAATATCGTTTTAAGCGGCTCTGAACCTCATGACAATCGTCTAAACCATGACAAACCGGGCTGTGTACAGCGAAAAATCACAAGAATAACCGTTTATTACGACGACAATACTTTCGAAGAATTCGACCATAGGAAACTGTCATGATCAGTGACTGGAAATCCCATAGACAAAAAGAAGAGGGTGCAAAAACAACATGCACCCCCTAATCAGACCAAAATCCGAGACTGTTTCCCGGAAACTGTTTGAATCTTTTGAAAAAAAACAAACAGGTTCTTAATCTATCGGTTCAAAATCTTCTTTTCCGACACCGCACATCGGGCAAACCCAATCTGCCGGTATTTCTTCAAACGGTGTTCCCGGAGCTATACCAGAATCAGGATCCCCTACTTGAGGATCATATTCCCAATGGCACACAGTGCATCTGTATTTCTTCATAAATCCAATGTTTAAAATATTATATTGCGAAAATAAGGATACTGCCCCATTTATCCAAATTTATTTCTAAATTCGCGGCGTAAATGAACTGTTTTTAAACTATGTACAGACTTTTAAGGCCCCTGTTTTTTGCATTTTATCCCGAAACGGCACACAAGATAGTGCTTATGTTCCTGGTAATCATAAGGCACATCCCCTTCGCCAAAAACATAGTGAGAGCGATATATTGCAGGAAGACACCGCATTTGGAGCGGGAACTGTTCGGGTTGAAATTCAAGAACCCGGTAGGGCTTGCGGGAGGATTCGACAAAAATGCCGAATACTACAACGACATGGCAAATTTCGGCTTCAGCTTCATCGAGATAGGCTCCATTTCCCCTTTGCCACAAGACGGCAACGAGAAACCGAGGCTGTTCAGGATAGTTGAAGACGAAGCGCTTATAAACCGTATGGGACTCAACAACAACGGGGTGAAAAAGGCCATTGAGAACCTGAAAAAAAACAAGCCGGAAACCATAATCGCCGCAAACATCACAAAAAACAACACCACATCATTGGAAGACGCCGGAGCCGACTATGAACGGGTTTTCGCCCTCGCGTACGACTTTGTGGACATGTTCGTACTCAATATTTCATGCCCTAACGTGAGCGGGCTCGGCAAGCTGCAGGGCGTGGAGCATCTCGCGGGAATCATCGACAAAGTACTGGACATGAGGCGCTATTACGATGAATACAAACCTATTCTCATAAAACTTTCGCCAGACATATCGAAAGAGCAGCTGGACGACATCATAGAGCTGTCTTTGCTGTCGGGAATAGACGGCATCGTGGCTACCAACACCACTACTTCAAGAGAAGGCCTTAAAACCCCTGTAGAACAGTTGGATTCAATCGGCAACGGAGGATTGAGCGGCGCACCTTTGTTCAAAAGGTCGAAGGAAATGGTGAAATATATCCATCAGAAAAGCAAAGGCCTTATCCCGATCATCGCATGCGGGGGAATCATGACACCGCAGCAGGCAAAGGAAATGCTTGATGCCGGAGCGTCGCTTATCGAAATATACACGGGGTTTATCTATAAAGGCCCTGCCATGGTACGGAATATTGTAAATTATTTGGAAAAGAATGCTTAAAGCCGCCATTTGCACTATCGGCGATGAAATACTCATCGGCCAGGTACTGGATACCAATTCGCAGAATATCTCCAAGGCTCTCGGTGACATTGGCATCAAGACCGAAACGATGCTTTCCGTCGGCGATGACAACGGAAAGATAGTGTCCGGAATCGCATCGCTGCTGCATAGCCACAACATAGTAATCATTACGGGCGGATTGGGCCCTACAAAGGACGATATTACGAAAAAGGCCTTGGCCGAGATCACAGGCGCAACCGGATGGCATATAGATGAAAGGCAGGAAAAAATCATAACGGACATACTTGACAAAAGGGGTATCGCGCATACTTCCAACAATATCGGTCAGGCGCTCGTACCAGACAACTGCAAAGTAATCCTGAATAAGTGCGGCATGGCCCCGATCACCGTGTACCGGCCAGGAGGGGACAGATTCCCGAATCATCCGGTCCTTTATTCGCTTCCGGGAGTGCCGTACGAGGCAACCGGAGCACTGCCGGACATCATGCAGGACATACGCAACCATTTTTCCCTGTCGGACATATATCATAAGACCCTCGTCACTTTCGGAATCCCAGAATCCATCATGTCGGACATGATCTCCGATTGGGAGGCCGCGCTTCCGGAAGACATGAAACTGGCTTACCTGCCTGATCCTGCCATCGGTTTGAGGCTGAGACTGTCAATATACGGTGGAAAACGCGAAGAGGAACAGGCGCGGATAGACGACGAATTCGACAAGCTGAGGCCTGTGCTCGGAAACGCCGTTTACGGCAGCGGGAACGACAATCTTGAAACTGTCATAGGCAATATGCTCAGAACTGCCTCCATGACCGTAAGCGCTGCAGAATCCTGCACGGGAGGCCGTATTTCCGAACTGTTTACTTCCGTCCCCGGATGTTCCGACTACTATCTCGGCTCGGTAACATCATACGCCAATAGCGTAAAAAGGGACATTCTCGGTGTAAGGCAGGAAACACTCGATGTATTCGGGGCTGTGAGCGAAGAATGCGTAAAAGAGATGGCGGCAGGCGTGCGCCGGATTACAGGCAGCGACTTTTCCGTTGCCACATCTGGAATAGCAGGACCGGGAGGAGGCAGCAAAGACAAACCTGTAGGCACAGTATGGATCGGCATCGCCTCTCCGGACAGGACAACCGCCGTAAAATACGTGTTTTCCGGGGACAGGAAGAGAAACATAGTAAGTTTCGCATCAAACGCGCTCAATCGGCTACGTTTGGAAATCGAAAATTACATATCACAGCTGCGCAATTAATAACTTATTTACTTTCAATCTATATAACAATGTTGTTTTTTTATTATAACATATTTGTTACATGGATTTACATATCTATTTTCAGTGTTTTTTTGTCATCAACGGCCTTCCATACCCTGAGAAAATTGCCTCCGGCAATCAAAGCCAGTTCCTTTTCTCCATAACCCCTGCCTGAAAGTTCTTGCAACAAGGCAGGCATCTTCGATATGTCTTCAAGTCCTTTCGGAGTATGGTCTATGCCGTCGAAATCCGAGCCGATGCCTACGCTTCCGATCCCTGCAATCTTTATTACATGCTCTATATGGTCCGCGACTTCCTTGAACGAAGGGAGGGTTTCATAGGCGGATTCATCGCAACTGGCATCCACGAAAAGCGGGCAGAAATTGATCTGCACGACACCTCCGGCATCGGCCAAAGCCTTTATCATCCCGTCTGTCATATTCCTCGGGTGTTCCGAAATGGCCCTGCAACATGAATGCGATGCAATCACCGGTGCGGATGAGCAGGACAGGACATCGAAAAAACTATCATCGGAGATATGCGAAACATCTATCATCATGCCTATGCGGTTCATCTCGGACACGAATTCTTTTCCGAAAGGGCTCAGCCCGTTCCATCGTTTTTCCGGCGCAAGGGCGGCGTCGCATATCTCGTTGTTCCCGTTATGGGTCAATGTTACATACCTCACTCCCATCCTGTACATCTCCCTTAACAAGGGCAAGGATTTGCACAGCGGAGCTGCATTCTCCATGCCTACTGCAACGGAACGCCTGCCTGCCTCCTTGTTTCTCATAACATCTGCCGGACTATACGCCATCCGCACCCCGGGAAAAGCCTCCACCGAATCATGTACAGCGGCCGACATTTCCATGACACGCCTCAGGGCGGTATCGGGAGGCATGTCATTCGGAGTGTACAGGGCAAAAAACTCACAGTCCACCCCTCCTTCCGCCATCCTTGGATAGTCGAAATGACCATTGTCCCCTTTGGATGAAAGGACAGCTCCGTCGGCAAGTCTTCCGGGAGTATCACAATGAGTATCTATGACAATAAAAGGAATGTTCCCCTTATTGGTAAAGTCATTTTCCATACCGCTGGCGCACAATCTCAAAAAGTACCACCGATGCGGCTGCCGAGACATTGAGGGAAGATATTTCTCCGGCCATCGGTATCCTTGCCTGCGCATCGGCAAGAGCCAACAGGGACTGCGATATTCCTTTCTGCTCGGATCCCATTATGACGGCAACCGGCCCTGTCATATCGACATCATAAATGGGCATGTCGCTTTTCTCTGTAGCCGCTACTATCTTGAATCCGTTCTGCTTCAGGTAGAACACGGCCATTTTCAGATTTGACACGCGGCATGTGTCTATCCTCAGCAATGCGCCGGCAGAGCTTTTCACCGCATCCGCGTTTATGGCGGCCCCTCCTTTTGCCGGGACTATGATGCCATTGGCTCCCGCACATTCGGTACTACGGGCTATGGCTCCGAGGTTTCTCACATCGCTTACACCGTCCAACATTACGAATACGGGGGCTTCCGTTGTCGCGCACGCCCTGTCTACCGCTTCCTCGAAGTCACTGTAACCTATGGTTGAAAGATAGGCAACCACGCCTTGGTGGGCGCCGCCTTTGGCCACCTTGTCCAGTTTTTCCACAGGCACGAACTGGAATGGTATTTCATGCCGCTTGGCTTCTTCCAACAATTCTCTGAGCATCAAGCTGTCCAAACCTTTTTTCAGCATCAGTTTGTCGATGGTCTTGCCGGAGCGTACCGCCTCAAGCACCGGATGCATACCGAATATGCAAGTCGTTCTGTTTTCTTCCATTATATATTAAGATTAATTTATTTTCCACTGTATGGCCTAAAGTATTCTTGCAGCGTATAGGCTCTGCCGTGACCGGCATCTTCAATCCGCAGAAGACGCCCACAAATCCATGTCGCGGTCCAATTCGTTCTTCAATTCCAGATATTTCTGGGTCATTCCCATAATATCGTCCCCTTCCTCCGGAGCGGACAGCCTTTGTTCGAGTCCGGAGATTTCAGCCTCCAGTCTCGCTATATTTTTCTCCAAAGCCGCTATTTTATTCTTCAATTTCTTATCGGCATTCCGGTCCGCATTCTGGCGGCGGCGCTGCTCGGCGACAGGCTTGTTTTTCTTTTCAGGCCCGGCTGACGGCAAATCGGGAATGCTTTTCTCCAACTCATGCAGGCTCTCGATTTTCAACCTCTCAAGAAAATCCGCTATCCCGCCGAGATGCTCCTTGACACGGCCTCCGCGGAACTCGTAAACTTTGTCTACAAGCCCGTCCAGAAAATCCCTGTCATGGGAAACTATCAATAAAGTCCCGTCATACTTTTGCAGGGCGCTTTTCAGGATATCTTTCGAGCGTATGTCCATGTGGTTGGTCGGCTCGTCCAAGGCAAGCAGGTTGTATGGATGCAGCATCAGTTTGGCCATAGCAAGCCTGGCCCGCTCCCCTCCGCTCAGCACCGCCACCTTCTTGTCTATGTCCTCGCCCCTGAACAGGAAAGCCCCGAGTATGTCCCGCAGTTTTGTACGGATATCCCCTACGGCTATCTTGTCCAAAGTATCATAGACAGTGTCGTTCTTATCGAGAATATCCTCCTGATTCTGTGCATAATAGCCGATATTCACATTATGTCCTGAACGATATGTCCCCGAAAAAGGTGCCAGTTCCCCGGTCACGACTCTCATCAGAGTGGTCTTGCCTTCGCCGTTACGGCCTACGAGAGCCACCTTTTCGCCGCGTTTGATTGTAATGTCGGCATTGTCGAAGACGACCTTGGAGCCGTAACCTACCCTAAGGTCTTTGGCTTCGAATACTATGTCGCCGGAACGCGGTGCCGGAGGAAACTTCACGTTGATCGAAGAGTTGTCCTGTTCATCTATCTCTATGCGCTCCAACCGTTCCAAGGCCTTGATCCTGGACTGCACCTGATTGGACTTCGTGGGTTTGTATCTGAAACGCTCGATAAACTCTTCGTTCTTTTCAATCATCCGCTGCTGGTTTTCGTATGCAGCCTTTTGTTGTTCGATACGTTCTTTCCTGAGTTCCAGATACTTGCTATATGGAACCTTGTAATCGTATATTTTGCCGAGCATTATCTCCACCGTGCGGTTGGTAACATTGTCGAGGAACTTTCTGTCATGCGAGATAAGCACGATGGACCCCTTGTATATCTTGAGATAATCCTCAAACCATTGTATCGACTCGATGTCGAGGTGGTTGGTCGGCTCGTCCAGAAGCAACACGTCCGGCTTGCGCAAAAGTATCTTTGCCAGCTCTATCCTCATATTCCATCCCTGCGAGAATGTTTCGGTAGGCCTGTCGAAATCTTCTTTCCTGAATCCTAATCCTACGAGGGTCTTTTCAGCCGCCGCCATCGGGGACTCGTTCCTGTACATGCCGAGGATGTCATTTATATCGTTCATCCTGACAATCATCCGCCCGTACTCTTTCGACTCATAATCATCCCTTTCAGCCAAAGCCTCTCCGATACGGGCAAGTTCGGCTTCGAGCTCGTAAATATGCGAAAAGGCGGTCATTGTCTCTTCGATGACAGTTTTCCCTTTCGAATGTTCCATGATCTGCGGCAGATAGCCTATATTGCAGTCCGCCGGAACATCGATTTTGCCCGACGTAGGACTCTGCAGATTGCAGATAAGCTTGAGGACGGTGCTTTTACCGGCCCCATTCTTGCCTACAAGCCCTATCTTGTCTTTTTCACTCACGTGAAAAGATATGTCGTTCAAAAGCGTGAAACCGCCGTAAGATACTGTCAGATGGTTTATCGAAATCATTTAAAATGAGCCTTTAATGCTTCTACTACCTGACGCGGTGCCCTTACAGGCCGCCTTGTGTCCGCATCTATGAATCCCAATGTGACCTTCCCGGTATTCAACAATTCCCCGTTCTGGTTGTAAATCTCATTCCGGATAAACAGTTTTGCCGTAGGAATGGAATCTACCATTGTCACGACTTTAAGACGGTCGCCCATCCTCGCCGGGCGAAGATATCTGGATTCTACGGAAACTATCGGAGCCATCACTCCCTGACGCTCTATTTCCCAGATCGGAATACCGAATTGCACAAGCATGTCATGCCTTCCGCACTCCATATACCTGATGTAGTTGGAATGGTGTACTATGCCCATGAGATCAGTCTCATAGTACCTTACATCCAAATATGTCTCGCACCTTACCATATCACTCTCCCTTCAAAGTCTTTAATGCCGCATGAAGGGCTTCCAGTTTGCTGAGTGCATCGGCTTCTTTCTTGCGTTCGAGAGCCACCACGGCCTCCGGGGCATTGGCTACAAACCTTTCATTCGAAAGTTTACCCCTGACCTGTTTGAGGAATTTCTCATTATATGCTATGGCTTCTTCTGTCTTGCGTATTTCTTCCTGCACGTCCACAAGCCCGGAAAGCGGAACGAAAAACTCGGTAGTACCGACCATAAAAGACATTCCCTGAATGTCTTCCGGCATCTTGTCTATAGTTTCTATCGAGGATATGTTGGCCATCTTCATGACAACCGATGCAAACTCTCCCGGGAAATCCCCTTTTACAGAAAGGCCGAGAGCCTCTTTCGGAGAAATGCCCTTGCTCTGACGTATGTTCCTGACAGACGCTATCGCTTCGCAAATCATACCGAAACTTTCTATGTATTTTACGTCATATCCGTCAGATACCGGTAGCGGGCTCAGCATTATGGTCTCACCGTCCTGCCTTCCTGAAAGGTTCTGCCACAATTCCTCGGTAATGAAAGGCATGAATGGATGTATCAGCCTCAGAAGCGAGTCGAAATACTCCAATGTCGCCGCATACGTAACCTTGTCTATCCCGCACCCATAGGCAGGTTTGACAATCTCGAGGTACCAGGCGCAGAAATCGTCCCAGAAAAACTTGTACAGGGCCATAAGGGCGTCGGACAGGCGGAACTTGTCGAAATGGTCTTCAACAGTCTCTATCACCATGTTCAACTTCTGCTTGAACCAAGATACTGCAACTCTCGAACTGTCAGGCTGTATAACCGAATCATCGACATTCCACCCCATGACAAGCCTGAAAGCATTCCATATCTTATTGCAGAAATTCCTGCCCTGCTCGACCTGGGATTCGTCGAAAAGTATGTCGTTTCCTGCCGCACTGCACAGCAGCATGCCCAACCTTACACCGTCGGCCCCGTATTTTTCCATCAGCATGATAGGATCCGGGGAGTTTCCTAGCGACTTGGACATCTTCCTTCCGAGTTTGTCCCTTACGGTACCGGTCAGATATACGTTCCTGAAAGGTATTTTCCCCATGAACTCGTTGCCGGCCATGATCATCCTCGCCACCCAGAAAAACAATATGTCCGGCGCGGTTATGAGGTCGTTTGTAGGATAATAATATTTGATATCGGCATTCGGCTCATGCCCGGGGTTTCCAGGAAGCTCGGGGTCGAAAACGGAAATAGGCCACAGCCATGAAGAGAACCATGTATCAAGGACATCTTCATCCTGACGCAGATCTTCCGGATTTATGCCGGGCACCAGTTTCCTGGCTGCCTCCAAAGCCTCTTCCGGAGTGTTTTCCACGACAAAACGCCCGTCCGGGAGATAATACGCCGGGATACGCTGTCCCCACCAAAGCTGGCGGGAAATGCACCAGTCCCTTACGGTCTCCATCCAGTGACGGTAAGTATTGCGGAACTTGTCAGGAATGAGATGTATATCACCGTCTTCCACCCTTGCAAGGGCACCTTTGGCAAGCTCGCCCATCTTCAGGAACCATTGCATGGACAGCCTCGGCTCTATCACGGCGTCTGTCCGTTCCGAATACCCTACCTGTGACGAATAATCCTCTTCTTTTTCAAGGAACCCTCCGTCTTCGAGCATTTTACGTATCTGTTTCCTCGCCTCGAACCTGTCTTCGCCTATAAGAATGACGGCTTTTTCATTAAGACGGCCGTGCTCGTCAATGATATCTATGACCTGAAGGTTGTGTCTTTGTCCTATCGCATAATCGTTTACATCATGGGCCGGAGTGACTTTGAGACAGCCTGTACCGAAACCTATCTCGACATAATCATCTTCTATGATAGGTATCTCCCTGTCGATAAGCGGAATAAGCACTTTCTTGCCTTTCAGCCACCCATACCGTTCATCCTGCGGATGTATACATACCGCGGCATCGGCCATGATTGTTTCCGGCCTTGTCGTGGCCACCACTATGTAATCTCCGGACGGCTTGCCGTTCTCGGATATATAATACCTTAAATAATACAGTTTGGACTTGGTCTCTTTTCTTATGACCTCTTCGTCGCTCACTGCAGTAAGCCCTACCGGATCCCAGTTCACCATGCGGATACCTCTGTAAATAAGGCCTTTCTTGTAAAAATGGACAAACGTGCGTATCACGGCACGGCTCAATGCAGGCTCCATCGTAAACCTCGTACGGTCCCAATCGCATGAAGCTCCGAGTTTTTTCAACTGTTCGAGGATGATCCCGCCATGTTTTTCCTTCCATTCCCACGCATGTTCCATGAATTGTTCCCGCGTAAGATCCTCCTTTGAAATGCCTTCCGCCTTCAGTTTTGCCACGACCTTCGCCTCGGTCGCTATCGACGCATGGTCGGTTCCCGGCACCCAGCAGGCATTCTTTCCGCACATCCTTGCACGGCGGACAAGGACATCCTGTATGGTATTGTTAAGCATGTGCCCCATGTGCAGCACTCCGGTCACATTCGGCGGAGGAATGATCATCGAATACGGTTCACGGCCATCGGGTTCTGAGTGGAAAAACTTGTGTTTCAACCAATACGAGTACCATTTATCCTCGGTCATCGAAGGATCGTATTTTGCAGGCAATTCCATAATATTCAATAATTCACATTATGATGATTAAACATTTGCTTTATATACGGCCTATTGCATACGGCCACCTTTCAAAACGGCAAATTTAACGTTTTTCATCGAAAAATCAGAAGCTGTTTAAAAATTTTAAACGGCTTCTTGACGAGAAATCAAATAAAATAGGTAACTTGCGCGATGTTTTTTTAATCATATAAGATATGGCAGAAGAAAAAAAGTCACTCAATCTTGAGATAAAACCGGAAATTGCCAAGGGCAGTTATTCCAATCTTGCGGTAATCTCGCATTCACACAGCGAATTCATCATCGATTTCGCCCAAATCATGCCCGGATTCCCCAAACCTGAAATAAACCAGCGCATAATACTCGCGCCGGAACACGCCAAAAGGCTTCTGATGGCTCTTCAGGACAATATAGTCAAATACGAAAACCAGAACGGGCCTATTAAAGTAGAACAGAAGATGACGGCACAGTTCCCATTGGATTTCAACTCAAAGGGAACCAAATCATAATAGCCGTGGACTTATCCGGACACAAAATAATACTGGGATCCGCCTCGCCCCGTAGAAAGGAGCTGATGGCGGGTCTTGATTTGGATTTTACAGTGGAAACGGGAACGGACTGCGATGAAAGTTACGACCCGGCGACCCCGGTTGAAGAAATCCCCTTGGCCATAGCCACGGCAAAATCGCACGGATTCCACCGTAAACTTTCCGATGACGAAATACTGATAACCGCCGACACGCTGGTATTTTGCGGCACCCGTAAAATGGGAAAGCCCAAGACAAGGGAAGAAGCGGCGGCCATGTTAAGGGAACTTTCCGGCAAGACGCATACGGTCACGACAGGGGTCTTCATCCGCACTAACTGGAAAAACAGCGGTTTCTCATGCTCTTCCCAAGTCACATTCAAGGAACTTGAAGACTCTGAAATATACTATTACATAGACAAGTACCGTCCTTTTGACAAAGCCGGGGGATACGGTATCCAGGAATGGATAGGTTACATAGGAATCACCTCCATCAGCGGATCATATTACAACATAATGGGGCTTCCCGTACAACGGCTATACACCGCTCTCAAAGAGTTCTAAGCAGGCCGGCATCGGACATGTACCTGAGAAGGGATATGCAATCCTTGTAACCGTCACCGAACCGGGCGATCATATCGCTCAGGAATTCATTGGTGGATACGGCCTTGGCAAGCCAATACCTGTCATTCGCCCTGTCTATCCGATAAAGCCTGCATATTGCGGAAAAATCATACCCGGATACAAATTGCATGATTTCCTCCCGCATCATCCTGCGTTGCGGCCGCTTACGGTTGCGTTCGGATATGCAGACATCGCATTTGCCGCATTTCTTGCCGCCCTTTTCTCCGAAATACTCCAAAAGCAGCACGCTTCTGCACTCATCCTCCCTTGTGACATAGCCGATCATGGCGTCCAGTCTTCCGGTAAAACGCCCGAGCCGTTCATTGTACCTCGCTTTCGGCAGACAGACGTTCTTGGGCATAAGCCTGTTTTCCTTAAAATATATCATAGGTGTCTTGTCGGAAGGTATGTATCTTATCACGCCTTTCTGCGACAGCCTGTACAACCGCCTTTTCACCTCGCCTTCCGTACATTCGGACATCTTGGCCAGATACTCGGTATCCACTGCCACGTTGGAACTGAAAATTCCCGGATAACGCCGCATCAGCACGTCTATGATTTCATCCTCCGTCCTGTCTTCCGGATTGTATGAATACATGTCCTCGCGCGACATCGTGAACGACACGCGAGTAGGCAGTTCTCCTTCTTCCTCGACTACCCAGTGATTTTCAAGCTCGATATACCTTATCGCACTCGCGACCTTGCTCCGGCTCAATTTGTATTTCGCACAAAACCTGGCAATATCGAATTTTCCCACCCTTCCTTCTCCGAAATCGAAAGGAATCTCGAAAAAATTATGGACTTTGTGGTATACGTCCTCGATATAGTCGAGCGGAGGGAACGAATTTTCCTTAATCTGTTCCAACCTCCTTATGTCGCTGTCGTTCCACAACAGGACCGCGTATGAGCGTTTCCCGTCACGGCCTCCCCTTCCTGCCTCCTGAAAATAGGCCTCGATGCTGTCCGGCATGTCGAAATGGCAGACAAAACGCACGTCCGGCTTGTCTATTCCCATTCCGAATGCATTGGTAGACACTATTATCCTCGTCTTGCCGGTTTTCCATCTTTCCTGTATCAGCTCCCTCGTATCCTTTCCCATTCCTGCGTGGTATGCCTCGGCCACATATCCGTTAGCCTTTAAAAAAGCGGCTATTTCTTCAGCCCTTTTGCGCATCCTGACGTACACGATTCCGGTACCCGGCACTCCCTTGCATATAGACAGCAACTGTCCTTGCTTGTCCTCGCACTTGCGCACCACGTATGACAGGTTTTCCCTCGCGAAACTGCCCTGTATGAGATTGGGGACACGGAAACCGAGCTTGTCCATTATGTCTGCCGCCACTTCGGGCGTGGCTGTGGCAGTCAGTGCTATAACGGGAACGCCGGCTCCGGTAATTTCCCTTACGGCCGCTATTTCAAGGTAATCCGGTCTGAAATCATACCCCCATTGCGATATGCAATGCGCTTCGTCCACGATCAGGTATGCCACTTTCATATACGGCAGCCTTTGCCGGAACATTTCGCTTTTCAATCGCTCGGGGGAAAGGTACAGGAACTTGAAATCCCCGAAGACGGCATTGTCCAAAGCTATGTCTATCTCCTTGGCGCTCATCCCAGCATAGACAGCCAACGACTTGATGCCTCGGGCATTGAGATTCGCGACCTGATCTTTCATCAGGGCAATCAGGGGCGTCACCACTATGCCGAGGCCTTCCCTCATGAGCGTGGGAACCTGAAAACATACCGACTTTCCTCCTCCCGTAGGCAATATGGCGAGGACATCTTCGCCCCTTAGGGCTGAATCTATTATTTCTCTCTGCTTTGGACGGAAACCGGGATACCCCCAATATTCTTGCAGGACGGCCTGCGGCCTGTCCACATCTTCACCCCACTTACTACTCATCCCGAACGAAAAATTTTCTTAACAATAATTTATATGATTATCCGCAAATTTACACCAAATGATTGTGTATGCAGTAATTGCCACGGACAGCGTGGCCGCCCGTGGCCTCGTGAACGGGTGGTGCCTGCCGCGAAGCGGTAGGAGGGATATACTGTCCGTGGCAATTACTGCTTTCATCTTCATAAGGGTAATTTTGCGGATAATCGTTTTAATTTACCACAAATTTAGAAAATGGTTTCAAAATAAAAAACTATTTTTGCATCCGTTATTGACACGGAAACTCCACGGTCTGTTTTTTGCAGACAGATTGCGGGATTTGCAATCCGCAGTGAACAGGAGAAGGCGCAAACCATATGCCGCTCAAGCGGTTTACTGTCATGCCAAGGAAAAACAAGAATTATTATAAAAAATTAATGCTACAACGTTATGAATAAAATCGATCTAAGCCGGTACGGCATTACCGGAGCGACAGAAGTAATCTACAACCCTGATTACGACACACTTTACAAAGCCGAACTCGACCCGTCACTGACCGGATATGACAAAGGCCGGCTCACCGAGCTGGGAGCTGTCAATGTCATGACTGGAGTATATACAGGACGTTCCCCTAAGGACAAATTCTTCGTAATGGACGATGTCAGCAGGAACACGGTATGGTGGACATCCGATGAATACAAAAACGACAACAAGCCAGTAACTCCTGAAACATGGAAATCCCTCAGGGAACTTGCAGTAAACGAACTCTCCAACAAGAAACTCTATGTCGTGGACGCTTTCTGCGGAGCGAACCCTGCAACCCGCCTGAAAGTGCGCTTCATCATGGAAGTCGCATGGCAGGCACACTTCGTAAGGAACATGTTCATCCGCCCTACGGAAGAAGAACTGGCAGCATACGGCGAACCTGACTTCGTGGTCTTCAACGCTTCAAAGGCAAAAGTCGAGAACTACAAGGAACTGGGGCTCAATTCAGAAACAGCCGTAGTCTTCAATCTCACTTCAAAAGAGCAGGTCATCATCAACACATGGTACGGCGGAGAAATGAAGAAAGGAATCTTCTCGATAATGAACTATTACAACCCTCTCCGCGGCATTGCTTCCATGCACTGCTCGGCCAATACCGACCTTAACGGCGAAAACACCGCCATATTCTTCGGCCTGTCAGGCACCGGCAAGACCACCCTTTCGACAGACCCTAAAAGGCTCCTTATCGGCGACGACGAGCATGGCTGGGATGACAACGGAGTATTCAACTATGAAGGCGGCTGCTATGCCAAGGTAATCAACCTCAGCAAGGAAAACGAGCCGGACATCTACAATGCCATCAAACGCGACGCCCTTTTGGAAAACGTCACCGTGGATGAAAACGGCAAGATAGATTTCGCGGACAAGAGTGTTACTGAAAACACCCGTGTTTCATACCCTATCTACCATATCAAAAACATAGTCAAACCGGTATCGAAAGGACCTCACGCAAAACAGGTAATCTTCCTTTCGGCAGATGCATTCGGAGTGCTTCCTCCTGTCTCGATACTTACTCCTGAACAGACCCAATACTACTTCCTCTCGGGCTTCACCGCAAAACTGGCAGGTACCGAGCGCGGCATCACTGAGCCTACCCCGACTTTCTCGGCATGTTTCGGAGCCGCATTCCTTTCACTCCACCCTACCAAATACGGCGAAGAGCTTGTCAAACGCATGAAGGCCGTCGGCGCAAGGGCATACCTTGTAAACACCGGCTGGAACGGTTCAGGAAAGCGCATCTCAATCAAGGATACCCGCGGAAT
>JADIME010000001.1 GCA_017694935.1 Candidatus Merdivivens pullistercoris | reverse complement strand
GACCCTACGTGTTCCGACCGAATTTTTCAGGGAGTACCTCGAAGCCCACTATCTGGATTTGTTGAAAAAAGTCCTGCACAGGGAACTCGGGCCTCAGGCCAAGTTGATATACGAAGTGAAGATCGTGTCCAACCAGCCGGTGATAAGGTATCCGGGACAGAATACCGGTGAGTTTTCCAACAAGGAAGTCACCATGCAGGCATCGGTTCCGGCAACGGCCAATCCTTTCGTGATACCTGGCCTGCAGAAACTGAAGATAAATCCACAGCTGAATCCGGCCTATTGTTTCGACAACCTGATAGAAGGCGAATGCAACCGTTTGGGACTTACGGCCGGAAGGACGATTGCAGCCAACCCTGGCAAGACCGCATTCAACCCTATCTTCATATACGGGGCCTCCGGCATGGGGAAGACCCATCTTGCGCAGGCCATAGGGATAGCGATAAAGGAAGCCTATCCGGAACTCGTTGTCTTGTATGTTCCGGCCAACAGGTTCAAAATCCAGTATATGGATGCGGTGAACGTTCGCAACAAATTGGCGGATTTCCTTCATTTTTATATGAAGATTGACGTGCTGATAGTCGATGACATACAAGAGTTTGCCGACAAGCAAGGTACGCAAAACGCCTTTTTCCAGATATTCAATCACCTGCATCAGAACGGAAAGCAGCTGGTGTTTACTTCCGACAGGGCTCCGGTGGACTTGCAGAAGTTCGAAGAGCGTCTGCTGTCACGCCTGAAATGGGGATTGTCCACGGAACTGATGGCTCCCGATTTCGATACACGCCTGTCCATGTTGAGGCAGCGCAGTTTCCGCGAGGGCGTGGACGTGCCTGACGAAGTGCTGTCTTTCCTTGCATCAAAGATTACGACCAATTTCAGGGAGCTGGAAGGCGCATTGATTTCATTGATAGCCAATTCTACCCTTGCGAAAAAAGAAATCACGATAGACCTGGCTTCGGAAGTCGTGGGTAATATAGTAGGAAAGGGCTGCAATGAAATAACCGTGGAGAGGGTAAGGGATGTTGTCTGCAAGTATTTCAACATAGATGTGGAAAGCATGGATGCCTCTTCACGCAAGAGGGAGATAGCGCAGGCACGTCAGATTGCCATGTACCTGAGCCGCAATCACACGAAAAGTTCATTGTCGGCGATAGGTGAGAAGATAGGCGGCCGGCATTACGCCACGGTGTTGCATTCTTGCAAGACAGTGACGGATCTGATTGACACGGACACGAATGTCCGCCAGTATGTGGCTGATATAGAAAAGACCCTGCTTTACGGCAACGGAAGGTAGTCGGAAGCGGACAAGAAATGATTCCAGTTAAACAGCTTCTAAAAATTTTTAAACAGCTTTTCGATTGTTACAGATAATAAAAGCCGGACCTGAATGCAAGCCCGGCTCTTTTGCCTGTAAGTGTTTTTATCTTCTTTCACCCCATTTTACATTGAATCCGAAATGGATGCTTGTGTTCAGTTTTCCTGTAGGAATGAACTGAGGAGAGAATTTCCCGAAATAGGTATTGTCGCTTCCGATGAAGAAGTTGAATCCCTTAGGATGGAAATTGAGCATCCAGCCGAAAGAAGAACCGAAAGTGCCGTAGGCGTAGTTTATATTGAACTCGAACCAGTCGGCAGGAGAGTATTGGGCAACCAACCGCGCTTCGGTATAGGTGAAAGGATTGTTGAATGTCGTGGATGAAAGCAAACCGAATTTTACTTTATCGTACATGGGGAGCTTGTATTCCACGCCGATGAACATTTTTGCGCTCAGCATGCTCGTCCTCGATTTGATGTCTTCGCCCGGTCTGAATTTGATGAATTCCTTGAGATCCTGTCCCAATGCGTTGATTTCATCATTTAAAGAACTGCCTTCCCCGATAGGGTTTTCAAAACCTTCGAATATAAAGCCGTGTTCCATTTGCGCCGTTATGGAGTTGTTCCAGCTGATGAAGCCGAGGTCGGTTACGGAAGCCGATATCGCAAGGCCTTCGACAAAGTCCTTCATGTCGAAATATGCTCCCAGATCCAGTGCGGCCCCGTATCCGGCTATCCCGTACTTGTCTATTGCGAGTCCGTTCACAATGCCGCCGGCATCGGTGGTGAAGCGTGCTCCCTGCAACGATCCCGTGATTGAGCCGCTTGCATCTATCTGCCACTTGTCCTGTGACAGATATGCATTGCCATCTATGGTTGCCGTAGCGTTGGCTATGCCGAACAGTACTTTTACTTTCGCACCTACCGAAAGCACGTCGTCAAGCACGTACCGGCTATGGCCGAAAGACAGTTGCACGTAATTGTTGCTTGTCGCACTGATCCCATTCAGGTCGTATGATGTCCCCTCGGCATCGTACATGCCGTTCTTCAGGAGAGCAAAGACATTATAAGGCAGGTTGAGCCACGTGTCGCTCTTGATCCCGAGCTCTATGGTGCTGTATCCGCCTGCGATGCCGTAAAATCCGACACTGAGTATGTCCGTGCTCAGGCTAAGCCCGAGCCTGTTTTTAGTGTTCAGACCCGAAAGGAACTGTTCGGAGCTTACGGACGGGTTCATGAAAGTGGTAAGCGAGCCGTTTGCGGCAGGGTAGAGGAAATTGCTCATCCCGAAGTCGGATGAAACATTAATGTTCATATTGCCTATCCCGATGAAAGGCAGGTTTATATAGTTTGACTCGTTTATGAATGCAGGATTCATGCGGTGCCTGTAAGTGGAGCCTTCCATAAAATACGATGACTCCAGATCCTGTGCATTGGCTGCGGACGGCAACTGCAACAGGGCGGCCGCCGATATTATGGATAGAATTATTAATTTAGATTTCATGTCGTTTATGGCTTATGGTTGGAAACTATTTTATTTCGATGTTTATCCCTCCCGGTATCATTACGGAAATGTCTTTGAGCAGGAGATAGTCTTCTGAATTGACGGCATTGCCGTTGCCTTCTGAAATGTTGATGCTGAATGCAAGGCCGTCCGTGTTTTCAAGTGCTCCGTCCTGCGTCTGTCTGATATTAATCGAGATTTCCTGTTCTATGATCCCTGTTTGCGGGGCGATTTCCAGAACGTCTTTCCCGTCGAAGGATATTTCGATTCCTTCAACCTCGTTGCCGATCAGGTCCATGGCCTTTGCCGAAAGCGACAGTTTTGCGGGAATCATGGCTTCCAATGTCGCGAACAAGGTGACTTCCGAATTCTCGATATTGACTTTGCCGAGCGATTCTTGCAGATTGTCCAATGTGAAATCGTAGCTCATGTCCAGGTCGCTGCCGAATTTTACAGGTACCCTGAGGAAATAATCCGCATTTACATCGTATTCGGAACCCGGAATTATCGTGCAGTAGGAGTTGGAAGTTATGGTTACGTCCATGCCTGCGCTTGAAGGAAGTCTGAAGAACAGCTCGTCGAATCCGTTTACTTGTACTCCTTCATAATCCCCTTCGTCGCCGCCTTCCTGCGAAACGAGGTACATTGAAGCGGATGAGGCAGGTATTTCAGGAAGCGCGAATCCAACGTTTGACAATTCTTCCCCGGATCTGCCGTAAGTCGCTATCCGTCCTTCGATGTTTATGTCCAAAGGAGAACCGTTGTCGAGATTTAGATAAAGCGATGCCCCGATCAGGTCGAGGGTGTAGTCCCCGGAAGACAGTTCCTCGCTTATCCCGAGGTCTATTCTTTCCGATTCCTGCTCGTATGCCATATCCAATGTCCCCTGGATTTCAGTGACGGTTATCTCGCTCCCTCCTGAGGCAGGGCGTATCTGCACATCGGCAGTCAGGACGATGCTCCCGCCTTCTTCATAGATGTCGTCTTTATCTATGGATATCCGTCCGTCGTATGTGAAAGTCCCGTTCAGGTCCAATACATTCGATCCGTTGTCGATGTCGTCGTTCCCCGCGATGTCTATCCCGCGTATGTTTATGGTCTCGGTCAGTTCCGAATTGTTTGCCAAGCGTCCGGAGATGTTTATACGGCTGTCCGAGTCGGTTTCTATCCAATCCGGGATGGTCATGTTGAGCTCGTCTATGTCAATTTCCCGCGCTGCGGTGCCTTCCATGCTGATGGTTATTTCCGCTACTGCTTCAAAAGCGACATATTCTATGCTTTCCACTTCGTCAGGAAGGGTGATTGTGCCTAAATCCACATCTGTTTCGGTAGTTTCCGGAAGTTCCATGGTTACGGAAGGCGCGCCTTGGTTCTGCGGAATGGTTCCGAAATCCAGTTCGGTACTGCTCGCTTTGGGCGCGGAGAAGTATATCTCGTCCACGCTGACTGTCTGCGAAAAATTCATGTTTTCGGTTTCAATGTAATAGAAGCCGTCGGCATCGGTTTTCAGCATCCCGTTTTCCTCCAAAGGAAGCATGTCTTTTATGAAGATTTTTTCGGTGTCGCCTATCGGCGCGGCCAGTTCGTCGCCGCCGATGTTTACAGTCTTGTCGATGTCTTTGTCCAGATCATAGTCCTCGTCGATACAGGATGTGACTCCGGAAATGGCAAGAAATGTTGCCAGGAAGATTTTAACATTCGCTTTGTACATGTCCGTATATAATTAGTAATTATTAGAGTCGGTTACCGGCCGCAAAGGTATGCAAAATATCCTGCGGAGAAAAATATTTTCCCTATCTTTGTTCTCTGTTTTAAATGTTTTTGTTATGGATTCCAAACAAGTATTGTCAATATTCGACGAAATCACGAAAATCCCGCGAGAGTCGGGACATGAAGAACAAATCACCGCGTATCTTCTGGAGTTTGCCCGCAAGGCCGGGCTGAAAGCAAAAAGCGACGATGCCGGTAACGTGGTTATCATAAAGGAAGCCGCTCCGGGGATGGAGGGCCGTCCTACGATCGTGCTGCAGAGCCACTCGGACATGGTATGCGAGAAAAACGAAGGTGTGGATCATGATTTTTCAAAAGATCCGATAAAATATGAAATCGAAGACGGCTGGCTGATTGCCAAGGATACCACCCTCGGGGCGGACTGCGGCATAGGCATGGCTGCACAGCTTGCCGTGATCACAAGCGACGATCTGAAGCTCGGCCGTATCGAAGCCTTGTTCACAGTGTCGGAAGAGACAGGCCTGTTCGGGGCGAAGGCGTTGAAGCCGGGGTTCATTACAGGAAAGATCCTCATCAATCTCGACTCGGAGGATGAGGGAGAACTCTTCGTGGGCTGTGCCGGAGGTGTCGATACGACGGCGAGGATACCGTATGTGCCTGTGTATACATGTCCGTCCGGAAAGGCATATCTCATGAAGATAGCCGGCGGCATGGGCGGACACAGCGGGGATGACATAGACAAGGGACGGGCCAATGCCGTACAGCTTCTGGCCCGTGTGTTGTACTCTTTCAGAGACATGGATTTCCAGTTGTGCTCTTTCACGGGAGGGAACAAACGTAATGCGATAGCGCGCGAGGCTTCGGCTGTCGTCGTTCTGGGTGAATCGCTTGCCGCTACCCTGAAAAGCCGTTTCGAAGAAAGCGTTTCGGGCATAAAATCCGAATATGCCGTCTCCGACCCGGGTCTGTACGGTGTTTTCGAAGCAGTGGATAAACCTCTGAAAGCTATGGATGCCTGTGCTTCGCGCCGCCTGATCGCATCTCTTGCCGCCGCTCCTCACGGCGTGCTGGCAATGAGTGCCGATATCAAGGGACTTGTGGAGACCTCTACCAACCTCGCTTCAGTCAAGTTGGAAAATGAGGGACTTGTGCGTATCGGTACAAGCCAGAGAAGCTCGATTACATCGGCAAGGAAGGCCGCGGCGGACAAAGTCGAGGCCGTATTCTCGCTTGCAG
Organism: Candidatus Merdivivens pullistercoris; assembly: GCA_017694935.1. GTDB lineage: Bacteria > Bacteroidota > Bacteroidia > Bacteroidales > UBA932 > Merdivivens > Merdivivens pullistercoris. Next base: position 26,143 of record JADIME010000001.1, on the reverse strand, counting down.
GCGCGTCCGTGACGCATGAAGCCGAGTATCCCGGGTGGAAACCTGATATGGACTCCGCGTTGCTTGCCCATTGCGAGGCTTCGTACAAGAGGCTTTTCGGGAAAGCTCCGGTAGTCAGGGCCATCCATGCCGGACTCGAATGCGGTCTGTTCCTTGACATATATCCGGATCTGGACATGATTTCTTTCGGGCCGACACTGAGGGGAGTGCATGCCCCTGGCGAGAGGCTGGACCTCGCGTCTTTGGACAGGTTTGTGGCCTTTCTGAAAGACGTGCTTGAAAATTATGAATAATCTTTAAGTCTTTTCGGTCATGAATGCCATACATAAAAGGATGTTGGCTCCTTCGATGCTTTCGGGGGACTTCGCGCATCTTGCGGATGATATAGAATACGTAAACCGTTCTGTCGCGGACTGGTTCCACATAGACGTGATGGACGGTGTCTTCGTGCCGAATATTTCATTCGGTTTTCCTGTCATGGACGCCATAGCGAAATATGCTTCCAAACCCATGGACACCCACCTGATGATAGTAAGGCCGGAAAATTATTTCGAGCGATGCGCAAAGGCCGGCACGCAGTGGCTGAGTTTTCACTATGAAGCCACGCACAAACCTTTGGAAGCCTTGCGCCTGATACGCTCCTTGGGGATGAAGGCAGGTGTCGCAATCAAGCCCGCCACCCGTCCCGAAATACTTGAACCTTTATTGGAAGATGCCGATTATGTGCTTGTCATGTCGGTGGAGCCGGGGTTCGGCGGACAGAAGTTCATGCCGGACGCGCTTCCGAAAGTCAGGACGCTCCGTGAACTTATATCATCGAAAGGATTGGATACGCTGATACAGGTGGACGGGGGCATTTCATCTTCCAATGCCGATGCCGTATTCGATGCCGGAGCCGACTGCGTTGTCGCCGGAAGCGCGGTTTTCAAGGCGGCGGACAGGGATGCCGAGTGCAGGGCAATCAAAGGGCTATAAGCTTATATATTATGATTATCCGCAAAATCACCACCGATGAAAATGAAAGCAGTAATTGCCACGGACAGTATATCCCTCCTACCGCTTCGCGGCAGGCACCACCCGTTCACGAGGCCACAGGCGGTCACGCTGTCCGTGGCAATTAATGCATACACAATCATTTTGGGTAATTTTGCGGATAGATGATATAGCCGATTTCCTTGAATGCAAATTCTTTTACGGTGCCCTCCGAAGTTTTTACGAGGAGGGTGCCTTTTTCCGTGGTCCCCGTTATCGTGCCGTCGAATATTGTCCCGGAGGAAGTCTCTTTGTACCTGTGGGTCTCATTTATCCGGTACATTTTGTTTTCATACTCCTCCTTCATTTTTCCTGAAACGTCCATTCCTGTTATGCGGGACGCAATGCGTGAGACTATGTTTTCAAGTTCCGTGTCAGGGGCGAAATCATGTCCGGGGTTGAGTTCCAGAGCCAACGATGTGGGATTGGGAGCCTTGTCGCCCCATTCGCGCTGGTTCAGATTGAAGCCTACTCCGGCTATGGACGAGTGCAGTATTCCGCCCCGGATACTGTTTTCGATGAGTATCCCGCAGATTTTCCTGTCTCCGACGTAAATGTCGTTGGGCCATTTGATTTTCGCCTGTATCCCGTGTCCCTGCACGTAGTCCGTCACCCCGAGCGCGACTGCCCTGCTTACGAAGAACTGTTCGCCTGCAGGAAGACTCGGGAATTTAAATACCATTGAAAACATCAGGTTTTTCCCGTATTCGCTGTACCAGCTGTTGCCTCTCTGCCCTTTCCCGCTCGTCTGGGATCTGGCCGCGATTACTGACATATTGTCATAAGTTTCCAGATGTCTTGCGGCTTCATTATTAGTCGAATCCAGTATGTCAAACCATTTAATGGCAATCTTTCCTTTCATTGGTGTAAATTTTGTAGTATTTTTGCCCCCAAAATTAATGTATTAGGATGGATATTGAAAAAAAAGAAATTGAGATAATAGCCGGAGCCATGTTGGACAAAAAGGCCAAGAACGTGACAGCCTTGGATTTAAGGAAGATCGGCACGGCAATCTCCGATTATTTCGTTATATGCAATGCGGATTCCACCACGAATGTCGCCGCGATCTGTGACAATGTGGAAAAAGAGATGTTTGAAAAGACGGGTGTCCGGCCTGCGCGTGCGCAAGGCAGGGAAAACGCCTTTTGGATAATTCTCGACTATGTGGACGTGGTAGTGCATATTTTCCAGACTCCGTACAGGGAGTTTTACAGGCTTGAGGATCTGTGGGCGGATGCTGTAAGAGTTGATATTGATGATGAAATGATTTCAGATGGCAAATAATAACCAGATGGGAACCGGCAACAGGAAAAACATGCCGGGCGGCTCGAATTTCCCGAAGATGCGTTTTAATTTTACATGGATATACCTTCTGCTGACAGTGGGCATACTTGCCATGTTTTATGCCAACCGCGGGGCCAATCCCCAGAAAAAGGAATGGAGCGATGTCAAACAATACGCCCTTGCCGGCGATGTCGAGAAGATAGTATATATAAGGAATGAATACAAGGGCGAGGTGCAGATAAAGGCTGACAGCCTTCAGAAATATTCGTCCCTTTTCGGCGGCAGGGTGCCTTCGAAGCCTCCTCACGTGGTCTTTCTGGTGTCGGACAAGTTTGATCCTGAAATCTCTTTCGAGGAGGTAAACGATTCATTGAAGGTTCAGGGAAAGCTTCCCGTGAATGTCGTGATGGAACAGAAGCGGGATATGTGGGGGATATTGAACTGGTTCATATTCCCGTTGATGATATTGGTGCTTTGGTTCTTCCTGTTCAGGGGATTCAACAGGAATGCTGGTGCCGGGGGCGGGCCTGGAGGCATATTCAATGTCGGGAAATCCACTGCCAAGATTGCGGAAAAAAGCCTGATGAAAATCACGTTCAACGACGTGGCGGGATTGGCGGAAGCCAAGGTGGAACTCAATGAGATTGTGGATTTTCTGAAAAATCCTAAAAAATACACGGAACTCGGCGGAAAGATTCCCAAGGGAGCCTTGCTTGTCGGGCCTCCGGGAACAGGCAAGACCCTTCTGGCCAAGGCCGTTGCCGGGGAAGCCGATGTGCCTTTCTTCTCCATGGCAGGTTCGGACTTCGTGGAAATGTTCGTCGGTGTCGGCGCTTCGCGTGTCAGGGATCTTTTTAAACAGGCCAAGGAAAAGGCTCCGTGCATAGTTTTCATCGATGAGATAGACGCCATAGGCAGGGCGAGGAGCAAGAACGGGGGATTTTCCGGTAACGATGAAAGGGAAAACACCTTGAACCAGTTGCTTACCGAAATGGACGGTTTCGGCACCAATTCAGGTGTCATAATCCTTGCCGCCACAAACCGCGTGGACATACTCGACAAGGCTTTGATGCGTGCCGGACGTTTTGACCGCCAGATAAATGTGGATCTTCCGGAGTTGGCGGACAGGGTAGAGCTTTTCAAGGTGCATACGCGCAAGCTTAAGATCGGAAGTGATTTCGATCCCGATTTCTTTGCAAAGCAGACACCGGGATTCTCAGGCGCGGACATAGCGAATATTTGCAATGAAGCTGCCCTTATAGCGGCCCGCAAATCCAAGAAAACCATTGAAAGGCAGGATTTTCTGGATGCAATAGACCGCGTTGTCGGAGGTTTGGAACGCAAGAGCCTGGTGATGACTCCTGAGCAGAAGAAAGCGACAGCCTACCATGAGGCGGGGCATGCGATGGTGCATTGGCTTTTGCCTAATGCGGATCCAGTGCTGAAAGTGACTATCATCCCGCGTGGAAATTCTCTTGGCGCTACGTGGTTCCTGCCGGACGAAAGGCATACGAGGTCGAAGGCCGAGATGTTGGACGAGATGGCGACCCTTGTGGCCGGGCGTGTCGGCGAAAAGATGTTCACCGGCGAATTATCAACCGGCGCGGCAAGCGATTTGGACAGGCTTACGAGCATGGCCTACAATATGATAATGGTTTACGGCATGGGCGATTCCGTCCCTAACATGTCATATTACGGTCTCCTGTCAAATGGAAATAGCCTGACGAAGCCGTTCAGCGACAAGACAGCCGATGAAATAGACAAGGAGGTAAGGTCGATAGTGGACAACTCTATCGACAGGGCTACCGAGATTATCCAAGGTAATAAAGACAAGTTTGTCAGGTTAGCGGAACTTCTTTATGAAAAGGAGGTCATATTCGCCGAAGACATCGAGTCCGTATTGGGTCCGAAAGTAAAACCTGATACCGGTGCCGACCAGACGGTTCCGGATGCTTCCGGCGACGGACTCGGGGCAGGGCAGGAAGGCGGAGAGCCTGAAGCCGGGGAAACAGTTACGGAAAAATAAAAGGCATACTGGCATGGACAATACATTGAAAAGGACAATAACCGGGGCGGCGATAGTAGGGATAATAGTAGTATCCCTGCTTTTCAGCGAGTTCATATTCATACCGGTGATGTTGTTCGTGATGCTTGTGTGCCTTGCGGAGTTTTACAAGATGACCATGCCGGGACGGTTCAAGGCGGCCAAAGGGCTGGCAGTGCTTGCTTCGCTGGTAATGTTCATGACCACTTACGCCCATGTGTCGTTCGGCATCAGTACCAAGCTGATGCTGTTGTCCGTGATTCCATTGGTAGTCATAATGATTGCCGGCCTTTATATTCACGATGCGGATGAATTTGACAGCGTGGCCTATCTTTTTACTTCGCAAGTCTATATAGCAATCCCGTTTTCATTGACGAATCTGTTGGTGTTCGATGATTTCGGCAATTTCAACGGAATGCTCTTGTTAGGCTTTTTCATAATCGTATGGGCCTCGGACGTGGGCGCTTTCCTGTTCGGCATGACTTTCGGCCAGAAAAACGGGCATAAGCTGTTCCCCTCGATTTCCCCTAAAAAATCATGGGAGGGGCTGTGGGGAGGTCTGTTTACTGCCATTGTCGCCGGAGTGGTATTGAAACTTCTCGGCGTATTCGCGTTCCCGTGGTGGGCGGCGGTTGTCCTTACATTGATATTGTTCGTGTTCAGCGTTTTCGGCGACTTGGTGGAATCGAAGTTGAAAAGGCATTTCGACATAAAGGATTCGGGCAAGATACTTCCGGGCCACGGGGGGATGCTGGACAGGTTCGACGGAGCGTTGCTGGCTTTTCCGGCAGGTACGATTTTTTTAATCGTGTTTAATTTTATCTGATTTGAAAATGGAGGAAGGTAGATTATGAAGGTGCATAGGGACGGTTTGGGGACGATAGCCGTGATTTGCCTTGCGATTCTGTTGATTTGCGGGAGCATAGCCATTTTTGTAGATTGTCTTTTCGTTCAGATTGTGGCCGGGATAGTGTTTTTGGTGCCATTGGCGTTTCTGCCTTATTTTTTCAGGGTGCCCAAGCGCAATTGCATTGACGAGGACGGTACAATCACTTCTTCTGCCGACGGGAAAGTCGTGATCATCAAGAAAGTGTATGAACCCGAGTATTTGAAAAGAGAGGCGTTGCAGGTTTCGGTTTTCATGAGTTTTTTCAATGTACATGTCAATTTCTACCCTTCTTCTGGCAAAATAACCTATTACAAATATCATCCGGGAAAATATTTGATGGCGTTCAAACCGAAAGCTTCAGAAGAAAACGAGCGCACTTCGATTGCGATGCGTTGCAAATGCGGAAGCGAGATACTTTTCCGTCAGATAGCCGGTACTTTCGCACGCAGGATAGTTTGCTACGCCAAAGTCGGCGAAGATGTAATAGGAGGCGACCAGTGCGGGCTGATAAAATTCGGTTCCCGCGTGGATATTTTCCTCCCAGTAGATGCCGAGGTATGTGTTCAGATAGGGGACAAGGTAAAGGCCTGCGAGACTGTGATTGCAAGGCTTAGATAGGCATTTCGGGTGTAAGCGGCAGGAAACGTTTTTGTCCGGATTTTAATTGCAAATTTGGGAACAGAACGACTTAATAGTTGTCTTTGTAATCCACTATTCCACAAATTGTTATGATAATACGACAAAAGATTACTGTTCCGAGCGAGATTCACCTTAGCCTCGCTCGGAACAGTAATTTTTTGCTATATCTTTATTAATTAACTCATATACAGTTATTTACACATATCGAGAATTAAGTCGTTCCGTTCCCGTGTTTACGCATGTTTTTGTCGTTTTTTGAGGAGAATAGCAGCGCTATTTTACGATAAAAATGGCGAAAACATGCCGGAATGATGCCGCAAAGAACCTTTGAAAGAAATCCAAGCAGCTTCTTATTTCAAGGTTCTTCCCGGATATTGCTTCAGTGCGACCTCGAGACATTTCATGGCGGCCTTCAGGTCTGACTCTTTAAGCACGTATGCTATCCTGACCTCGTTTCTCCCCAATCCCGGAGTGGCGTAGAATCCTGCCGCCGGGGCTACCATTACTGTCTGTCCTTCGTAGCTGAAATCTTCGAGCAGCCATTGTGCGAAACGCTCGCTGTCGTCTATAGGCAGGCGGGCTATCGTGTAGAATGCTCCCATCGGGGTCGGTGTATATACCCCTTCCATCTTGTTAAGGGCTTCCACGAGGATGTCCCTCCTCTTTATGTATTCGTCCTTTACGCTCTTGAAGTATTCTTCTGAAGCGTCGAGGGCGCCTTCGGATGCGATCTGTCCGAGTGCCGGTGAACACAGCCGGGCCTGGGCATACCTTAATGCGGCTGACATTACTTCCTTGTTTTTGCTGATCATCGCGCCTATGCGAACGCCGCACAGACTGTATCTTTTTGATACTGAATCAACAAGTATTACATTGTCTTCCACTCCTTTCAAGTACATGCACGAATAGTGCGGCTGTTCAGTGTAGCAGAATTCCCTGTAAACCTCGTCCGATATGAGATAAAGATTGTGCCTGCTTATGATTTCGCCGAGCTGTTCGAGTTCTTCCTTCGTATATACGGTACCCGTCGGATTGCCCGGGTTGCAGATAAGGATGGCTTTCGTCTTGGGCGTAATCGCTTTTTCGAATTCTTCCATCGGAGGGAGTGCGAACCCGTTTTCTATCTTGCATGTTATAGGCTTGAATACGGCATCGTTCTGAAGGGCGAAAGAAGCGTAATTCGTGTAGAAAGGTTCCAGGACGATTATTTCATCGTCAGGATTGCATATAATGGATATAGCCATGCTGATGGCCTCGCTTCCCCCGTTTGTGATGAGCATGTCCCCGGCGTTTACATCCATGCCAAGATTTTGGTAGTACTTTGCAAGTTTGTTCCTGTATGAAGGGATACCTGCCGAATGAGGATATTCAATCAGCTTCAGCTCAATGTCTTTGACTGCCTTGATGGCTTCTTTCGGAGACTCGATGTCCGGTTGGCCGATGTTAAGGTGGTAGACTTTGATCCCGCGTTTTTTTGCTTCGTCGGCGTAAGGCACCAGTTTCCTTATCGGTGACGCCGGCATCAATTGCGCTTTTTTGGAAAGATTCAGCATTGTTATATGAATTTTAAATTTTAATTTTTTTGTTTCAGCCTGCAAAAGTAGGCAAAAAACGGAAATATTGTACATATTCCTTATCTTTGCAACTCCAAAATCTAATGCAATGGCAAGAGAGTTGAAATTAATGTTTTGTGTAGCGGCGGCCGCATTTTCGCTGGCATCTTGTGCCGATGCGGGCAGGCAGAAACACGATATACACCCCTTTGTGCAGAAACTGATGACAGACACAAGTTGTGTCGAGTACAAGATACTGCAAGGTTATTCGGAAAAAGACCGGATGGGCTCCATCGCCATAGTGGGTGAGTATCTGGAAGCCATACGTTTGGCCGATTTTTTCGCAGTTTCGGATGATTTCGATAATATTGACGCATCTTTCAGGGCGGACGGAATCCCCGATTTCGCAGGGGAGAGGTTCGAGGTATTGCTGGATGATGCCAACAAGCCATACAAAGGCTATGTGGATGCAGGGAATAACCTGTTTCTCAGGGAACTGATGATAAGAAACGCTGTTTCCATGCTCGACAGCACGTGCTATGGCAATGCCTACGATGCGGTCAGCTCGGATGCGAAAAACCCAGCAAAGGCTCTTGTGTTTTCATCCGTATCTTACTCTCCGGAGGTTATTGCCGATATGGATACTCTCTTGAAATTCAAAGGAATAGATATCCCCGTCATGTATCTTCCGGTTTCTTCTGTGAGACATGTGTTCGACAGCATAAAAGACATATCTTCGGTAGGAGTCATAGCCGACCTGGATGTGGCGGCAAGCGGTGTTTACGGTGAACTGTTCCGCAATTTCAGCATGAAATCGGGTTATCTGGCTCCTGTAAGGAATGTGATTTTTTCCCCGGAAGGGGACGGCCCGGCCGATAAGTTAAAGGAGTTTATCCGGATGTACGCCGATGCAGGCTACAGGGAGCCGTTGGATGCCATAATCATAGACGATGTACTCCTCGCTTCGGGGATTGATACGATGTACAGCGCCTTGCGGGAGATGATTTCCGCAAACAGCGAGGAAGGCGCCCTGTATGCAAGCGTGATCGCCCCGGATTTCCGCTTTATAGATCCTGCAAAATGCGTCGCGGATGATCTGTTCCGCGAATTGAGGTCGGACAATTCCATGGCATTGAGGATTGCTTATCCGCAGTTCGAGTTTTTCCTGACGGTGTTTTCACCTGAGTTCATGATGCAGAACGGGAGCAGCGATGTTTCCGACAAGATAAAATATGGCAGGGCATACGATTCGGGCGACAATACAGTCAAGATGGTCCGTTTGTCACGCAGGCATGTGGGAAAGAACGAAATGGCGGTGTTGGATTCGCTGGCCCCGAATATAAAGATTAATTTTTAAGTCAAATGGGCAAAGAATACAGGTCTGTAATATCGCAGGAGGAGATAGACGGTCTCCCGGCGGCGGATTTCAATGGCAGGATAGTGATTGTGGACAGGACCGGAAGGTCCATGAGCGATGCTGTGAGGTATTTGAAGAAACAGAAGGTACTGGGATTCGACACGGAAACGAAGCCGGTGTTCCAGCCGGGAGAAAAACGGCACGACGTTGCATTGTTGCAGTTGTCAGGCGGGGACCGAGCTTATTTGTTCAGGATTTGCAAGACCGGCCTGGACAGCAGGGTGGCAGGGCTGCTCTCGGATGACAATATCATAAAAGTAGGGGCGGCGGTAAAAGACGACATCAATGGGCTTCGCAGGCTCAGGTGGTTCAACCCCAAGTCTTTCGTGGATCTTCAGACAGTGGTAAGAGGTTACGGGATAGAAAATGTCAGCGTAAAGAAGATGGCGGCCATCGTATTGGGAGTGCGCGTGTCCAAAACGCAGAGGCTTACAAACTGGGAGGCGTCGTCACTGACGGATGCACAGGCGAAATATGCCGCGATAGACGCGTGGGTGTGCCGTGAAATGTATCTGTCGCTGAATGAAAACGAAATAAAGGACGTGGCTGTGTGATAAAACGGATTGTGTAATTAAATTGATGAAAAAGAGACTGTTATGATTAAATTGTTTTTGAAAAAAGGCAGGGAAGAATCAGTATTGAGGTTTCATCCGTGGATTTTTTCCGGTGCGATAGCCGAGATCAAAGGCACTCCCCAGGAGGGGGACATGGTGGCCGTGTATTCTTCAATAGGGCAGTTTCTTGCTTACGGGCATTTTCAGATAGGCTCGATAGCTGTAAGGATACTGAGTTATGACAATGATATATTGTTGCCCGATTTCTGGATCAGGCGTATAGCCGGGGCGTACAGGATGAGGGTCTCATTGGGGCTTGCCGGGTGTCCGGACACGGACTGCTACAGGCTGGTACACGGTGAAGGGGATATGCTTCCTGGACTTGTGATAGATTATTACGGAGGGGTATGTGTCATGCAGGCCCATTCTGTCGGGATGTTCAGGGCGAAGTCGAGGATAGCCGAGGCGTTGAAGGAAGTTTACGGGGAAAACCTGAAGGCCGTGTATGACAAGAGTTCGCAGACCGTTCCTTTCAAGGCCGGCCTCGATCCTGTAGACGGTTATCTGTATATGAAAGAAGGATTCTCTGACAAATCTTTTACCGTGACTGAAAACGGACATAAGTTTTATGTCAATTGGCACGAAGGTCAGAAGACGGGCTTTTTCCTTGATCAGAGGGAGAACCGCGCATGTGTGGAACGGTATGCCAAAGGGAAGAATGTCCTTAATCTGTTTTCATATACGGGAGGCTTTTCCGTTTATGCGTTGGCTGCCGGGGCTAACAGGGTAGTGTCGGTGGACAGTTCCGCCAAGGCCATGGGGCTTTTGGCCAAGAATATGGAACTTAACGGTTTCGGGAGCCATGATCTGAAAGATCCCGAAGGCCGGCATGAGTCCGTCTGTGCGGATGTTGATTGCAGGCATGTGTCAGTCTGTACGGATGCGATGGACTATCTGAAATCCGCTCCCGAACATTTTTTCGATATGATAATAGTCGATCCCCCGGCTTTTGCCAAGCATCGCGGTGCATTGCGCAATGCCTTGCGGGCATACCAGCGCCTCAATGCTTCTGCAATATCCAAAGTCGCGCCCGGCGGACTGGTCTTTACGTACAGTTGTTCCCAGGTCGTAGACAAAGAGGCATTTGCACTGGCTGTCTTTTCCGCTGCGGCCGAGACCGGACGTACGGTCAGGATTCTGGACCGTTTCAACCAGCCTGCCGACCATGCCGTAAGCATATACCATCCGGAAGGCGAATATCTGAAAGGGCTTCTGCTCTATGTAGAGTAATAGGCTTATTAAAATTCCAGACCGCTTTTCAGAATTTTTTCTCAGCTTATAAATCATCCGGACAAGGTTTGTGAGGACGTTCCTTGTGTCAGGCGGTTGTCAAGTCATTGTGTCAAATGGTTGTGTCAAGGCTTTGGTGCAAATGGTTGTGTCAAGGGATTGGATTGCGGAAAACAGAATTTGCTGGAGCGACAGGACTTAATCTAAAGTGTTGTAACTATTTGATAATGTGCTGGTTGTTGTAGAATAATAATTTCCAATTGCTCCGGCAGCTATGTAAAATCATGCCTGCTGGAGCATGCCGACTTAATTCATAACGGTGTGATGTATTGATTTGCAGCGTGTTATGGAAATTTAATAATTTATGACTGCTCCGGCAGTTTTCATAATTAGCTCCTGTTCGGGCAATGAGAACAGTAGGCCGAGGTTTTCAGGCTTCTCCGGACGAAGCAGGTCCGAAGCAGGCTCCGCGATGCCGGCCAATTGCAAATATCTGCGGATAATCGCTTAATTTTTTGGAAAAAGAAAAAATAGTGCTACCTTTGCACTCCCAACAAGGTGCTATGGCCGAGTGGTTAGGCAATGGTCTGCAAAACCATGTACAGCAGTTCGATTCTGCTTGGCACCTCGATTTTTTTTATTCTGTCTTTATGAAAGCCATTCTTTTCTGACGGTACCAGTTTTCAGAAATCTTTCCGAAATAGAGACGGGCGGAGCGTGGCCTGCGGATCACTCCGTCTCGCCGAGGCGGCGTAATCGGTTGTCGCTGCATATCTTGTCGATGATCCGCGTGACGATTCCGTACAGCGGTGCGTCTTTCCTGTAGTCGGCCGGGGCCATGAAATTGACACGTTTCTGCCGGAACAGTTTGCGGGCGGTGGCTTCCTTGTCTCTGTTGGCCGGATTGTAGGTGGCGATCGAGTGCCCCCCGAACATCTTTACGATCTTCATGCAAGGCACGTCGGTTTCGCCGTCGCCTATGTATATCATGTTGTTGAACGGTATCCTCTTGCGGTCGTCCGCCCAGCTTTCGTTCACCAGAGTGGCATCGGCGACGCTCAGGATGCCTTTGTTTATCTTGAATATGAACTGTGTCTTGGCGGTATAGTCCACGGCCACGGCCGGCCATATCGCATCCCCGTTTTCATCATACATGAAGGAACAGGCGAAGATTTTCTTGAATTCTCCGGCGATTTCGCTCCCCTCTATCATTTCAGCGAGACCGGAGGAATTGATGTAATGCTCGACTATGACGCCTTTGGACTTGCCGTATGCATTGACCATCCCGAACCATTCCCTGACTCCTTCGAAAAGCCCGATCATGCTTCCGAACTCTCTGAAAGACTCCCGGCGCAGCTTTATGCCGCTCGCCTTTGCCGCATCGAACATCTGTTTCATGTAACTCAACACGTCGCTTGCATCCTGTCCTGAAGCTATGCGGTTGCTTTCCTCCCAAAATTCGGAAGGTGAGAATCCCACTGCCTGTATAAATCCGAATTCCTGCATGTTGCCGGGTGACAATGTCCCGTCGAAGTCGTATATAAGAGCCACTATCGGGCGTTTGTTGCGTTTCATACAATTGTTTTTTCAATCAGAGGCTAAAAATACAAAAATAATCCGTATTATTGCAAGATATTCATATTTTATGGGCGAATTTGGTTTGAGATAATTGCTGAAATGGATATTAAGAAACGTATCAGAAAATTTTTGCACGACGGAAGAATCGGGATGCGCGGGCGCATAGTGCTCGGTTTCGCGCTCTTGGTCCTGATCCTGTTCCTGTCGAGTTTCATAGCGGTATTCGAGTACAGGCACATGAGCAATTATGTATCCGGAATGATTGCAGAAAATATTAAATGCATAAATGCCGCGCACAAGCTTCTGGGCGCGTGCGACGATTACAACCTCAGGCTGCTTACGGCAATAGGCGATACCGCAAACGGGGATTTCCCGGTTTTCGACGAGGAAAGGTTTTCCTCTGATTACGATTTCCTGCGTTCGGCGGCCAACGACCGGGACGCCCTGCGCATGGCCGACTCGGTAAGGTATGCATACTCCGCCTACCTTTTGGTGGCAATGGAAGTGGAGAAAGTATGGCTGTCGGACTATTCGGACACTCACGACTGGTATTTTAACAGGCTCCAGCCGGTATATTACAAGCTGAGAGGATACATAGACAAGCTCTCCGAGTTTTCATATACCGCATTGCAGACCAATTCGGCAGCTCTCCAGCAGAGTTTTTACCGGAGCATCATGCCGGGAGTGATAGCGGTATCGGTAGGGATAATCATTGCCTTGCTTTTCATGTATTTCATAGTTTCCCGGTATGTGATGCCGGTAAGGAAGATGCTTTCCAATGTCCACGACTATGAAAGGTTTGACAAGACATATACCTATACATTCAACGGGGGCGACGAGCTTTCCTACCTGAATGAAGAAATCAAGGATATCATAGAGCAGAACATTTCTCTTAAAAGGCGATATAACTCATCAAGGGAAGATTAGAAAATGAATATTAGCGTCATATCCAGATACATGGGAATCGCCTTGCTGGCGAATGCCGTTTTCATGTTCCTGTCGGCCGGGGTGTCGGCGATGAACGATTTCGATGCGGCATTCGTACCGTTGGTCATCAGCGGCATAATAACTTTTGCGGCCGGGATTTTTCCCATGATCTTTGTGCGCGAGAACCATGCCCCGACTGTCAAGGAGGGGTTTATAATCATCATTTTCGCGTGGCTTCTTTCCTGTATCTTTGCCATGCTGCCGTATCTGATGTGGGGAGGGGAGTTTACGTTGGTGAATGCCTTTTTCGAAAGCGTTTCAGGCCTGACGACTACGGGCGCGTCCATACTTACGGACGTGGAAGTCTTGCCGAAAGGCCTGCTGTTCTGGCGGTCTTCCACCCATTTTATCGGGGGGTTGGGAATCGTGGTTTTCATATTGCTCGTCTTGCCGGACATGAGTTCCGTAAGATTCCGCTTGTCAAAGATGGAGGCTTCGGAAGTTTCAAAGGAGGATTTCAAGTTCCGCTCTAAAAATAAAGTATATGTTATACTCTCGGTGTATCTGATACTTGTGGCGGCCAACACGCTTGCCTTGTGGATTGCCGGCATGTCTTTCTTCGACGCGGTGAACCATGCGTTCAGCACAGTGGCCACAGGCGGTTTCAGTACAAGGACGGCATCCATAGCCGCGTACGACTCATTGGCGATTGAGATAGTTACCGAATTTTTCATGATAATATCCGCGATACATTTCGGTATGCTCTATATGCTCATATTCAACAGGTCGCTGCGGATATTCCGTTCTCCGGTAGTGAGGTATTACCTGCTTACTATCCTTGTTTCGACGATACTCATTTCTTTGAATTTAGTCTCGTCAGGGGTTTTCGATAGCTTTTGGACGGCATTGCGCCAGGCATTTTTCAATGTGGCCTCCGTGATAAGCACGACGGGATTCGCCACCGTGGACACTTCCGTATGGCCGGCGTTTTCCATCATGGTGCTGATCTTCCTGCTTTTCCAGTGCGGTTGCTCCGGATCCACTACGGGAGGTATAAAGAGCGACAGGATGTGGATTTTCTTCTGCGGGGTAAAGAAGCAGATCAGGCAGATGCTCTATCCGAATGCCGTAGTCACTGTCAAGGTGGGAAAGACAGTGGTGAACAACTCGATATTGTTTCCGGTGGTGCTTTTCATAGCCCTGTATGTTTTCATTACGTTTGTTTCCACGCTGTTGCTGACTCTTTGCGACATGGAGCTTCTCGAAGCGTTTTCCGGATCAGTCACGATGATGTCCAATGCCGGGCCGGGTTTCGGCAGCATATCTTCCGTGTCCAATTACAACCACATACCGACCATGGGGAAAATCATTTTTTCAGTGGACATGCTTCTCGGACGTGTGGAACTGTATCCTCTGCTGCTGTTGTTTTCAGGTATTTTTTCGAGAAAATAGACGGGAATGGGCGTAGGTGATTATTTGTACAGACAGTTTCTGTCCAATCTGCAATTTGCCCCGACTGAATGCCAGGACAGGCTGTTCCGCATGTTGTCCGGATATATTGCAGGTTACGACAACGATATTTTCGTGGTGAACGGTTATGCCGGGACGGGCAAGACAACGGCAGTGGTTTCCATAGTAAGGACACTTAAATCGCACGGAAGGGCTTTCCGCCTGATGGCTCCCACGGGGCGTGCGGCGAAAGTGCTTGCGCGTTATACCGGGGAGAAGGCTTATACTATACACAAGGGCATTTACCGACAGTCTTCCGTGAAAGACGGCATCGGCCGGTTTACCATTGCCCCGAACAAAGACAAGGATACACTGTATATCGTGGACGAAGCGTCGCTGATAGGGACCGAGGGCGTGTCCAATTCGATTTTCGGAAGCGGCAATCTGTTGGACGATTTGTTGGCCTATGTGAGGGCAGGGGTGGATAACAAACTCATACTGATAGGGGATTCCGCCCAATTGCCTCCGATAGGAATGGATTTGAGCCCGGCTCTGAACATGGACTATGTCGCCATGCTCGGGGGCGGGGATTGTTGCGAACTGCATACGGTGGTCAGGCAGGCCGGCCAGTCGGGAATCCTTCATAATGCCACTATACTCAGGAATCTTATCAATGGCGCGGAGCCGGAATCCCTCTGCCTTGAATTGAACGGCTTTCCTGACATAGAAGCCATACAAGGCGGCGATCTTATAGAGTGCATATCGGATGCATATTCACGTTACGGCATGGACGAGACGGTAGTGTTGTGCAGAAGCAACCGGCGGGCGAACCGGTACAATGCGGGAATCAGGGCCACGGTGAATTTCAGCGAAGAAAGGCTTGTCCGCGATGAACGTCTGATGATTGTGAAAAACTGTTATCAGTTTACCGAGGGGCTTGAAGATGTGGATTTCATAGCGAACGGCGACATGTCGCGGCTCAGGCGTATTTACAAATACGAGGAACGTTACGGACTGCATTTTGCCACTGCCGAACTTTGCCTTACCGATTACGGGGATGCGGAAATCACGGCCAAGGTGATCCTCGATACACTTGAAAGCGAGTCGGCATCGCTTTCCAAGGAACAGCAGGACATGTTGTTCGAGGGACTCAACGAGGATTATTCCGACACCAGGTCCAAGGCCAAGAGGTACAAACTGATACGGGAAGATCCCTATTATAATGCCCTGCAATTGAAATACGCATACGCCATTACCTGCCATAAGTCGCAGGGCGGTCAATGGAAATGCGTGTTCATAGACAACATGCTATGGAATGTCCCCACCGTGGATGACCTGAAATGGCTGTATACAGCCATGACCCGCGGTGTGGAAAAAGTGTATTTGGTGAATTTTCCGAAAGAATACTACTCTGCCGACTGATATACCTTTATCGTCCTGTCAAGCCTCTCGGCTATTGAACCCGGCTGCTTGCCTTCGCGCATTACCGACAATGTAATCTCGCATTCTCTCGGCTCTCCGGTCGTGTTTTCCTCTGCCGTGATGCTCAGCTCTTTCATAGTGCCGTCATCCGACCTGATGAATACTTTTGTGTCTATCCATTCGCATTCCTCGGATGCTTCGCTCCAGCTTCCGCTGTAACAGTAATCGACTTTCTGATTTCCCCCGGCAGCATCGAACCTCACTTCAAAAGTCGATACTGTAAGGTGCAACGGTATGATTACCTCTTCCTTGGCACATGATGCAAGTGCCATGACAACTCCCGCCGCAAGCAGGATATATGACAAGAATTTCCTTTTCATCTTTTGCAATTCTTAATTACGGATGCAAACATACGCAGAAGCCGAGAGCAATGCAAATTTATTTGCATTTGCCTGTTTCACCCGGAGGGGCGGGAGTCCTTTCGGACTTCCGGACACGACGGGTGAAACAGGCATGCAAGCCGGAGGCTTGCATTGCCGAGGCGTGAACCGTATCTGTGCCGAAGGCAAAACTACGCAGAAGCCGACGGCCAAGCCGGAGGCTTGCATTGCCGAGGCGTGAACAGCGTAAACAGCAAGGCTTATCATACCTTTTTGTCCCGGCGGGAATTGCGGCCGTGCCTTGCGGCAAGGATTATTGCGATGATGGCTGCTGCCGCCAGGCCGCAGATTACGATATATGGCCAGATGCGGGTGCCGTCTTTTTCATCGAGGAAAGCAAAGTGGTCTTCCCCAAGATATTTGCCTTCTGAAATAAGCCGCAGTGCTTCGTCCAGTACAATGTCGTTTCCGGCGGTATATATCTCCTCATAACTCAGCGGTACCGGGTAGTCCGGCATCAGGCCCCGTCCTGCTGGGGTGCGCGGAGTGACCGCGGTGTCGAACACTTCCTTTACCAAAGGGACGTTTATCATGATGTAGGAGTTTGGCAGGCGTATCTGTGCGAATTTCAGTGCCGTCATGAAATGATAGCCGGAAGCCGTCTCCCTTCCTACGGTTACCGCCCTGTGGTTGCGCACGAGCGTGGCCGGAAAGGCCGATGCCGCGGATATCGAGGTCTCGTCGGTGAGCACATACAGTTTTCCTTTGTAATTCAGCAGGGAATCAGGCATTATCCTGTCGCCGGTTGTCTCGCCTGTTACGAAATAGCCATCCCCGTTTTCATCCTTTACTGCATCAGGGAAAATGATTGCCGTGCCGGAAGTGTCGTAATTCATGGAATATTTAAGATATTTGAAGCCTCCGGCCTTGTTCACGTATGAATAGGACTCTGTTTCACGCGACGGCTCGTTGAGAAACCATGTAAGCATCTTCCGTTCTATCTCGACGTGGCCTCCGCTGTTGTCCCTCAGGTCTATTATCATATAAGGATAGGAAAAATATTTTCCCAGCGAATCGGCGACAGCCTCTGTCTGCGTTTCGTCTAAAACGAAGGTGGACAGGCCGAAATATGCCGTGGAATCGTTCAACGCTTCGAAAACGTATGGCGTGTCCTTGTATTTTTCCCGTTTTTCATAATATCGTACCCCTTCTTTCGTCATCGGGGGAGTGATTTTGCGTACTTTTGTGTTCAGGATCCATTCGTCTGTCAATTTTTCACCGTCACTGAATTCGAGTACGGTAGTCCTCGGCTCGAATATTCTGTGTCCGTACATAAGGTTCCAGTTGGATGCCATATTGAAGTTCATGCGGCTTTCGTTTTCCGTGTCGTATCCGATAATGTGTTTTTTTATAGATTGGATATAACTGTCGGCCGGGATTCCGTCCACGGAGACGATGCGTTTTCCTATCTTGTCCTCATAGCCATCCTGTACGTATGTGACTGTAAGCGAGTCTCCGAATTTGCCGAACATGATGTGCGGGACGTAAAATGACGTATAGGATTCGAAACGGGGATCCGGAGTAAGCATGTTGAGATGGCTGTCGTGTATGAATGCTACGGTTTCCCATGCCATGTCATAAAAATCCTGATAGCTTATCTCGTCCGAGCTTCCGATGCGGGCGGTTATGGTCGAATCGAATGTTGCAAGCTGCCCTGGTGTTACTACGTCATAAACGGACGGGAACAGTTCTTTGATGGAACCGAGGAGGATATCGAAGTCTTCCAATGCCTTTTCCTGCGTAAGTGTCTCGGGTATGACGAGTTTTCCCGGGGCGATGAATGTGCTTTTCAGCCCGAACGGTGCCATAGGGTCGGAAGCGGTGCTTTTCCGGGTAGAGACGCTGAGCTCGATATGGGATTCTTCGATTTCCTTGTAGGCATAGCCTGCAGTCCCTAAATATTCGCCGCGCCGGATTTTCATTCCGGTCTTGTATTCCCTGTCGCCTTCAAGGCCGGAAATGAATATCTTACTGCCATCGTCAAGCCTTATGCTGACACAGCCGGTAACGTATTTCCTCGGTATGGGGTATGAATTTTCAGGTTTCCTCGCATCTTCAAGGAAAGCGTCGAAGGTAGGGGATTCAGCCCTGCAGCCTACTGTGCTCATTGTAGTCATGGATGTTTTGATTTGAATCCCGTAGGAGATCAAAGTCCCGTCGGCAGGTGCGACGATAGTGTCCCCGAATGCGGTTCCGATGTAAAGGCAGCTGAAATTGAGTTCTCCCCCGATATATTCCTGGGGCCGGCAGATTATGTCTTCCCCGGCGGCCTTGCCTTTTACAGGCCATAACAGGAGTTCTTCCTGAGTGTCGGTCTCTTTATTGCCGGATTTGTCCTGTGCCGCCGACATGGCGTAAAATAACGGCAATGCCGCTGATACGGCGAATAATGCGATGATGTTTTTTTTCATGATATCTGATTTTTAAATTAAAACCGGTTCTAATGTCAGGCAAATATACGCGGAAGCCAAGAGCAGAACAAATAAATTTGTTCTGCCGAGGCGCAACAGTATTTCTGCCGAATGCAAATGTAACTAAAAATTCCAATTATACAACTAAAATATTTAGTTATTTTCGGATAATCACTGATTTTTCAGCTTCTCAATAATTTTTTAAGATTCATGCAACAATTACTTCATTACCGGCATCTATTAACCGTTTTTAAACATAAACATAAACAGCTTCCGTGAACTTAAAGGAACTTTAAAATCTGTCAATATGAAAACGAGAAAATTATTCTGGGCATTGGTGCCCGTGTTTGCTTTGTTTGCCGTTTCCTGCAATCCTGATGATAAGAAAGGCAAGGAACCGGATGTGCCGGTGGATGAGTCAAGGATCATTGCATCCATCCAGTACGATGACAATCTTTACGGTGGAGACTATACGGCCTTTTTTTATTATGACGAAAAGGGTCGTGTCGTAAAGATTGAGGATGAGAACGAATACGGCAAAGCCACGGTT
The DNA here is from genome assembly GCA_017694935.1 of Candidatus Merdivivens pullistercoris. GTDB lineage: Bacteria > Bacteroidota > Bacteroidia > Bacteroidales > UBA932 > Merdivivens > Merdivivens pullistercoris. Next base: position 6,664 of record JADIME010000001.1, on the reverse strand, counting down.
ACGGTTACTTATTCTGAAAATGAAGTGAGGGTGTCTGAAAAGGGAGAAAATTATCCTTCGACTGGATTAATCTATGAATTGGACGCTTCGGGAAAGGCTTTGTCCATGGTTGCTATTTTTGATGACGAAATTAATGTAGGCTCAAAGTTTTTATATAATACAGACGGAACCATGTCTTCTTTTTGTGTCGAACCTTACAATTACGAGGAAGGGGAATTCGGTGATGTGCCTGAACTTTCAATCAATGTTGAATATAAATGGAAAGACGGCAATTTGGTGACAGCGTTGGCTTCCATAATGGGATATGATTTTGAACGAGGCGACCGTACATACAGCGATATTCCTAACGATACTAATTTGGATCTGAACTCTTTGATATGTTTGTCGGATTTTTCATACGATGTGACGAATACGGATTATGATGGTGAACTATTCGGGATTTATGGAAAACGTTCCGACAATATGCTGTCATCGGATATTTGGGATAAAGAAGAAATTTGCAAGTATGAATATGAATTGGATGATCAGGAACGGATTGTGAAAATAGAGGTATACAGTTCTTATAGCGATGCTGAGACAGAATTGGAGGGTACATACTATATAAACTATATGAAATAAAATCCATACCTTTGCATACTTGTCAGGCAGTTTTTTGGCCTGAACCAAGGGCAGCATCGGAAAAATGGTGGACAACAATATTGAAGATATTCTGGAACAGACGGCCGCTTTCGCCTCGCAACATGCAGGAGACGATTGCGACCGGCTTGTTTTCAATGCATCGAAGTACCCCGGGGTAGACATGGCCCTGGCCGTTGATACGATACTGGGACGTGAACGGATTTCCCGTAAGGTCAGGCAGTTCGCATCTGTAGACGGGCTGTTGTATCCGGACAGGCTTTGCGTGGAGCAGTGCAGCAGCGATTCCTGTGCCTGCTATAAAGCATTTCTCGTGTCAGACCTTTTGAAGCAAGACAGCGTATCTGGTATAGGCCGGAATGACATGGTTAATGCCTCCAAGACAGGCACGTTTCGTCCTGCAGGCTCCGTCGTAGACATTACAGGGGGGCTCGGCGTGGATGCTTACTATATGTCATTTGCCGTTCCCCGCGTGTGCTGCTTTGAAAGGAACACTCTGCTTGCGCTCTGTGTACGGCGCAATTTCAGGATGCTCGGCCGCGGCAATATCGAGGTCAGGAATGAAACAGTATCCGGGGACAACATGGAATCCCTGCTTGCCGGGACAGCCCCGCTGCTTGTGTATGCCGATCCCGCACGCAGGGGCAAGACGGGCGGGCGCGTATTTGCCATCAGGGATTATGAGCCGGACATAACATCCATGACAGAACTCGTTTTCGCGCATTGCCGGTATTTTCTCGTGAAGATTTCCCCGATGGAGGATATAGATGCGATATTCAATGCCCTTCCGCAATGCCGGGAGATACATGCCGTATCGTCCGGAGGTGAATGCAAGGAACTGTTGCTCGTGCTTGACCGGGAGTTCTCAGGCGCGGATGTCGGAACAAGGAAGCGTGTGGCCGTTTCGCTTTACAGTAAACCCGAAGGCATGGCGGCCTCATGCCGGAGCGTATGCTTTGCAGGCAACAGGAAGGAAATACGGGATGAATATATCGGGAACGGATGCTTTGCCGCCCGGTTCGGTTTTACAAAGGATGAAGAGTCCGCCACAGCACCGTCATTTGTAAAATCTGCTGATGAAATAAAAGAAGGAATGTCGTTGGTTGTACCGTCGCCTGCCATATTGAAAACCGGGGCCTACAATCTGTTTGCAGCGGGGAATGGATTAAAAAAATTGGATGTAAGCACTCATCTGTATTTGCGGAACGGATTGCCGTCATCTCCAGCGGCGGCAAAGGAAAATCCGGCCGGAGCGGGAGTTGATGAAGACGAAGCCGGAACTGCAGCCGGAACCGGAATGCCTGACGGTTACGGGCTGATGAAGGCATATAGGATATTGGAAGTATATCTCCTCGACAAAAAAGGCTTGGCGGCATTGTCCGCAAGGATTCAAGGGCGTGCGGATGTTACGTCAAAAAACATCCCGCTGTCGTCAGATGAACTTTCACGGCGCCTGAAAATCAAATCCGGCGGGAGCGCCCACGTATGGGGCTGCCGTGCCGCCGGAAAAAATATATTGCTGCTGACTGAGAAAAATTTTTAAACAGCTTCTCAGGCTACATGTCTTTAAGCCATTTCAGCCAGAAGAACTTGTTTGCCGCGTTGAAGTGATCCGCCTGATATCCGCGGTACCCGTGTTTGCCTTCAGGGTAAATCATCATTTCGAAACGTTTGCCGTCTTTTTCGAGCAAGTCCACCAATTGCATTGTCTGCTGGAAGTGTACGTTGTCATCGGCGGTGCCGTGGGTTATTTTCAGCATGTGGGTAGGTCTGGACATATCGATGCGGGATTCTGGCACCGGTTCTCCGTCCGTGCCGGATTCGGATGTTTTAATGTATTCGGTAGGGTACATGTCCACATAATTGAATACCTTGTCCGCATATCCTTCCGGATTACGCTGAGGGGTGTCCATATAACGCTCCGTGTAGTGCGAGTCGTACAGCATCCAGTCGTATACCCCTCCTCCGGCTATGCCGAAATTGAAATGTTCCGCCCCTTTGGTAAGGCACATCACTGTCATGGTCCCTCCGAATGAAAATCCTTCAACCCCGATCTTGTCCCCATCGACGTATGGCAGGGATTTGAAATATTCCGACCATGCAATGAAGTCCTGCAGTTCATGATTCATCAGATTCCTGTAAATCATGTCCAGCCCTTTCCTGCCGCAACAACCTGCCGCACGGTTGTCCACGATGACCTCGATGATCCCATTGTTGGCCCACCATTGTGTCATGTCGTTGATTCCCCTCCATCTGTCCCTTACCATAGGCGTGTCCGGACCTCCGTAAATGTCGAAGTGTACAGGATATTTTTTTGACGGGTCGAAACCGATAGGATAGAATATCTGGCCCGGCAGTGTAAAGCCGTCTTCGGTTGTAATGTAAATCAATTCAGGCAGGGCTATGGCATATTTGTCAAATTCGCTGCCTTTCATGTCTGCAATGACCTCGTGCCTTGGGCTTCCGTCACGGTTGAATTTGCCGGTACGGAATACGGCTACTTTCGCAGGAGTGGCCCCGTTCGAATATGTGGCGGCAAACTGCCTGAAATCGTCGGACATTACGACCTTGTGTACATCATAGTTTTCATCCGTCAGAGGCGTGATATTGCCTTTGGCGTCGGCCCTGTACAATGCCCGCCTTACTTTGGAGGAACGGAGCGCAAGGAAATACACATCGTTGTTCTTGGGATTTACCCCGACCAATGATATGTTCCAGTTTTCACCCGAAGTTATCCTCCGGATTCCGCTGCCGTCGTATGGCAGAAAATATATCTGTTGCCATCCTTCGAAGTCGCGGACCATGTAAAGCCCGTCTTTCTCGAAGATTATCTCCTGCATCCAGTTTATCCATGTAGGATAGGATTCCTCATATACAAGACGCTTCTCGCCTGTACCGGCATTCACGGCATATAGATTGAGCTGGTTCTGGACCCTTGGCATACGTGCTATATAAAACTCTTTGCTGTCTGCCCCCCAGAACGGGATTCCGAAGTACTGGTCGAGTTTTTCGTCAAAATCCGCCCATGTGATTTCAGGTTTTCCGGAAGAAATGTCGGCCATCCCTATCCGTACTTCAGGATTCTTGTCCCCGGCTTTGGGGTAATGGTAATTGAAAAGCTCCCCGTGCTGTCCGTCAGACAGATATATCGGGAAAACAGGGACTCCGGTATTGTCGAATCTGTAGAATCCTATCTTCCTGCTGTCGGGCGACCACCAGAATGCCTTGTATTCAGTGGCGCGGCCGAGTATCTCCTCGTAATATACCCATGAGGCATATCCGTTGGTAATCATGTCGTTCCCATCGGTAGTAATCCTTGTCTCGCTTCCATCTCCAACATTGAATACATAGAGGTCGGAGCCTTTTGTATATGCTATCCTCGTGCTGTCCGGAGAATATGACGGATTTACCGCATCGGAAGGAAGATTTTCGGGAAAAACGGTTTTCTTTACAGGCTCTTTTGAAAACACGAACCTGTTCCCGTCCCAATAATAGTCCTGTGGAATGGCTTCGAGAATCCCTTCAGGCAGTTTCCCTGAGATATTTTCTTCAGTCAGGCGGATTTTTTCTGCTTGGTACGGATTTTCTCCGGCGTATGCGATACCGCAATTGATCGAGGCTAGAATTACTGATATTGCCAGTAAAGAATGTTTCATGTCCATGAAAATTTCTAATTTTTTTACAAAATAAGCACTATTTTTTCTTCATACCAAGAAATATCCATAACTTTGAATGATGTCTTGAAAAAATGTGGCGAATACTTATAAAAAATATCTGATTATGAAAAAAAATTTCATGGATGTGGCCAAAAGCTGGCTCGAAGGTGATTTTGACGAGGCGACAAAGCAAGAGGTAAAGGCTATGATGAATGGAGACCCTGCTGTCCTCGAGGATGCGTTTTACAGGAATCTCGAATTCGGTACCGGCGGTCTGCGCGGGATAATGGGTGCCGGAACTAACAGGATGAACCGCTATACCGTAGGAATGGCAACACAGGGTCTTGCCAATTACATAAAGAAAAACCGTCAGGCTCACGGAACGTGTATATGCATATCGCATGATAACCGCAACCATAGCCGGGAGTTTGCTTGCATAACGGCGGATGTGCTTTCGGCAAACGGTTTCGATGTGTATATATTCGAGAGCCTGAGACCTACGCCAGAACTCAGTTATGCCGTAAGGCTGAAGAAGGCCATAGCCGGGGTAATGGTGACAGCTTCCCATAATCCGAAAGAATACAATGGTTACAAGGTGTTCTGGTCCGATGGCGGGCAGGTTACATCGCCTGTGGACAAGGAGATAGTTGCGGAAGTCAATGCTATCGGTAGCCCGTCGGAAGTCATGTTCGTCCCGGGAGGGGGAGCCGGGCGGATTCACGAAATGGGAGAGGAGGTCGATTCGCTTTATCTCAAAGACATACTGTCGCTTACACTTTCTCCTGATTCGGTCGCAAGGCACAATGATATCAAGCTTGTATATACCCCGCTGCATGGTACCGGAGTGAAGCTCGTGCCACGCGCATTGGCAGCGCTCGGTTTCAAAAATGTGTACCATGTGCCCGAGCAGGATGTGAACGACGGTGATTTCCCTACTGTGAAATCACCTAATCCCGAGGAGCCTTCTGCCTTGAAGATGGCTATCGCCGTGGCGGAACGCAATGGCGCCGACATAGTGCTTGCCACTGATCCCGATGCCGACCGGGTAGGCATAGCCGTGCGCGATGGCAAGGGAGAGATGGTGTTGCTGAACGGCAATCAGACCGCATCCATACTTACATATTATATATTGACCCGCTGGAAGGAGCTGGGAAAATTGGACGGCAGGCAGTATGTCGTGAAGACTATTGTTACCACGGAATTGTTGAAGGCAATCGCGTCGGATTTCGGCGTAAAGACTTATGATGTGCTGACAGGGTTCAAATATATAGCCGAGGTAGTGAAGAAAAATGAAGGCCATGCGACTTTCGTTTGCGGGGGTGAGGAAAGCTACGGTTTCAATGTAGGGGAATTCGTCCGTGACAAGGATGCGGTTATTTCCTGTTCCATGATAGCCGAGGCTGCGGCATGGGCTGCCGACAGCGGCAAGACACTTTACGGCCTGCTTATGGATATATATGCAAAGTACGGATATTATCGCGAAAAGATGCTTTCGTTCACGATGAAAGGCAAGACAGGCCTTGAGAGGATAGCTTCCCTCATGGCCGGCTTCCGTGCGGAACCGTTGAAATCGTTAGGAGGCGTGCCTGTGGCCCGTGTCATAGACTATACCGAGCCGGAAAAGACCGGGCTGCCTTCTTCAAATGTATTGCAATACGTTGCTGAAGACGGGACGGTACTGACTGCAAGGCCTTCCGGAACTGAACCGAAGATCAAGTTCTATATAGGCCTGGCTGAAAAAACCGAAGGTCTGTCCATGGATGAGACGGTCATGCGTGCGGACAAGAGGGTCGCGGCCATGGAAAAGGAGATCGGGGATATGGTCGGAATGTAGCAGACGGGGCGAGCCGAGCTGAGCTGGGTTGGGTTGAGCTGGGTTGAGACGACTATCATCGTTATTGTGTCTATGTAATGCCAATGCCGGGCTCACTTCGGCTTAAACTTAAATTTAAACCATGTCTCCGTATGGCGTTGAAGGTGCTGGCAGAAATCCGCATTGCCGGGGTTTGAACCGGATTTGTCTGCCCAAGAGTGTTCCGGCAGCACATTATTATGTGAGTTTGCAGGGAAGTTTCCAGATATGAAAAACGAAATTTGCCGGAGCGGCAGGACTTAATTTGTTGTGCTGTAACGTAGTGATAATGTGTAAGTTGTGAAATATTGCCAATTTTTAGTTGCTCCAGCAGGTGTGTTTTTGCATGTCTGCTGGAGCATGCCGACTTAACTCATGGCTCCGGGATGTGTTGATATACAGTGCTTTGTGTAAATTTAACAATTTGCGGCTGCTCCAGGAAATTTCATGAATAGCATCTGTCAGTGCAATGTTGTATTCTTCCCGGGAAAGTGAATCGATTTGCCGCGAAACCGTAGCA
>JADIME010000033.1 GCA_017694935.1 Candidatus Merdivivens pullistercoris | reverse complement strand
CAGTAATTGTCACGGACAGCGTGGCCGCCCGTGGCCTCGTGAACGGGTCGTGAACGGTTTATGAGAATGTCCTGTGGACATTCGAAAGTGAGCAGCATTTTACGAGACCTGAGGGATATACTGTCCGTGGCAATTACTGCTTTCATCTTCATAGGGGTAATTTTGCGGATAATCAACAAATTTTTTAAAATATTTGAAAAATTATTTGCTGAATCAAAATTTATTCCTACCTTTGCAATCCCAATGCGGAAATAGCTCAGTTGGTAGAGCACGACCTTGCCAAGGTCGGGGTCGCGAGTTCGAGTCTCGTTTTCCGCTCCAGATGTTTAGTTTTTTTCATAATATGAAATTTTTTGCCTCGTAATCGGAAGACCGGTTACGAGGTTTTTTTATTTTTTCGATTTTTTTTCCAATGTAAAATTTCAAGGGTTCATGGACAGGCAGGATCAATGTTACAGATGCATCATCCACTGATAGCGAGGCGATGAAATCCAGTCGTCTGTACGGGGAAACAGGATATCTGTATGGGAAAACCGGACGCCTGCAGGGCGGATTGGTGTGTAAGAAGTAAACACGGCCCCGGGAAAGTAAGCCCTGGGGTGTGACCCAAGCAACCGTTTGTGCTTCGGACGGGAATCGAACCCGTACGGACATTGCTGTCCACAGGATTTTAAGTCCTGCGTGTCTACCTATTCCACCACCAAAGCTCCGTAAACGGCGCAAAAATACTCATTTTTTTTGACAAGCAGTCAAGGAGGCCGTCAAAATTGTGAAAAAATCCTTTATATTATAGGTGAAAGCTTCGCATGCGGTGGCAAATTTGCAGAAAACCAAATTTTTCTTTCCGTTTTTAGGAAATTTCTACTTACTTTGCATTTTGATTTTACGGCTTTTCGTGGAATATACTTAAACTTATATTATTAATTAAACAGTAAACACAATGGCAGACGTTGCTTCAAAAGTTACAGAAATCATCGTAAACAAATTGGGCGTTGATGCTGCGGAGGTAACCCCGACAGCAAGTTTCACAAATGATCTCGGAGCAGATTCTTTGGATACTGTCGGTTTGATCATGGAATTTGAAAATGAATTCGGTATCCAGATACCTGACGAAGATGCTACAGAAAAGATATCTACTGTAGGCGATGCTATAAAATACATCGAAGAAAGGCTCAAATAACAAGTTTGCGAAATGATTTTTTCAGCTTTAGGGCTGTAAAATATAGAGGCTGCGGTCGAAGATTCGGTCACAGCCTCTTTTATTTGGGTCTCCGCCACGGGCGGGGTGCGTTCCGCATGAAGCGGTCTGCTAGGAGGGTCACCCTCCTTAATTTTCTTCTGTCGGGATGATGCTGTAAGTTACGATCAGTTTCGGCGGGTTGTCGGATGAGCATCCGTTCAGTACCGCGCTGAAATGCGATACGCTGTCGAGGGTAATGGTTTCGGTGTCGCTTTCCTCGGACTGCCCGTAGTTGTAATACCCGTAATACCCGTATGGATTGTATCCGTAATATCCTCCATAACCGTATCCGTACCCGTAATATCCGCCATATCCGTAAGGATCATAGTAGAGGTAAGGGTTGTAGTAATTGTAATAGCTGCTGGAGTCATCGTCGCTGTCTTCGTCTTCGTTTGTGTCTTTGTCCTTTGTGGTCGGTATCAGCCATATATCATCATCTTCGGACAACTCGTCGGTCTTCTTTTTCAGCAGCCTTTGAAGATAATGGGTTATGTCAGGGGAATAATAGGCCAGCGACCTGTTTATGTTTCCCGGGTCTTCATCGGAAATATTGACGTCCGTGATGCAGCTGTACAGCACGCGCCCTTCTTCTGTGTGCATCTTTATGCTCGGGCTGAGTATGACAGGGTAAAGGTCATCGACTTGCTTGTAGTCGGACGGGAACTCGAACGGGAAACGGAGCGTTGCCCGTGATATGAGCAGCCTGTCTATGCCGACACCCTCGTCTGCTGCCAGCTGTTCCATGGCGGACATTATATAGGATGAACTTACTACGGGTTTTATGCCGGCGTTGCCTTCTACGAGTATGTAGCCGTCCGCTTCAGGCGTTTCGAATGCCTGTGAGTTGAATTCGCTCGTGTTGAGCGCGAATCTGTAACCGCTGGCTCCGTCTATCAGCCCGGTGGTAAAGATTATTGAGGTGTCCACGTCTTTTCTGTCCCCGAAATCGGCTGTATATTTAATCCTTCCGTAACTCTGTATCTTAAAGTTGTTTATGCGTCCTTCGCCAATTCCTGTGGCGGGTGCGTTTACGGTAAAGTACAGTCCCGGGAATACTTTGTTGTAGTTATTGACCGTGTCTGCAAGGTCCGGATTCAGGGCAAGGCTGTCCAGGATTTCCTTTGCATAGTCGTTGGAAAGCAGCAAATGCAAGGTGTCCGAGCCGTTGTATACCGCCCCGTTTACCGATATCGTGGAGCTCTTGTCGTAATATTCTTCGCTCAGGGAGCAGTTGTATACGGAGGTGGAGTCGAAACTCTTGACAAGACGGTAGACGTTTATGTGCTGGAGGATGCCCTCGCTGCCTCCGTCCATGATTTCCGTGCGCCGAAGTTCGAGATTCAGGTAAAATTCGCTTATCCTCCTGTTGGTCCCCACATCTATTACGGTAGAGTCGTAAAGCGGAGGGAACGTGGTTGCCGACCCGAATTCCGACAGACCGTATTCCGGGGAGTTGATGGCTCCGAATACTATCGACGTGCTGCTGGTAGTGGCGATGCTGTCGGCCATTTTAAGTCCTACCGGCAGGTCCATGGTGTCCTGTTTTGTCCGCAACAGTTGCCCGTCCGGTATCAGTCCGTAGCCCAAGTCCGGATTCGTCTCGATGCATGAAGCCAAGACGATCAGGGCCGATAACAGCGCGCAATATGATAGCAGCCTGTTCATTTTCATTTTTGTCTGTTTAAAATCCTGTCGTAAAAATCATTATACGTGTCAATGTAGCCATTGTCCCCGTCCTCTATTCTGAAATATGGCATGATCTCGCGTCCCAATCCCTCGCAGAAGCCTTTCAGTTCTTCCGGGATGTCTTCCGAAGCCATTATTATCCCGTCGGAATAGAGCGAAGCCAATTTAGCAAGATTCATGCCGTCAGGCTTGGACATGATGTCGAAGTCGGACTCGGTTATTCCCGGCAGGCACGCCTTTTCGGCAATGTCGTCGCTGAACCGCTCGTCCATTATTTCATTGTACAGGGATAGCACGACCTTCGTTTCTGAAAATATAGGGTCGTCCTTGTAGCATTTTTTCAGATATATCGGGAGGATGTGCGAAATCCATCCCTGGCAGTGCATGATATCCGGTTTCCATCTCAGTTTTTTCACCGTTTCAAGTACTCCCCGGGCGAAAAATACTGCACGTTCGCCGTTGTCTTCGAAAAATTTGCCGGCCTCGTCGCGGAAAACCTGCTTGCGCTGGAAATAGTCCTCGTTGTCTATGAAGTAGACCTGCATTCGTGCGGCCGGTATTGATGCTACTTTTATGACAAGCGGCCTGTCCACGTCGTTTATGACTATGTTCATGCCCGACAGCCTTATGACTTCATGGAGCTGATTCCTTCTTTCGTTTATGCATCCGTACTTGGGCATGAAAGAACGGATTTCCCTCTTGCATTCCTGAATACCTTGCGGAAGGAACCTGCCTATTTTGGAAATATACGACTCGGGAAGATAGGGGAATATCTCCGAATTCACGAACAGGATTCTGGTAGGCTCGATTTTTTGCATGATTCAATAACAAATTTCCTACAAAGGTAGTGAATATTTTTGAAAATAACTATCTTTGAAAATTGTTGCAATCGTTGAGGCATGTCTGTAAGAGAAAAAGGAATCATATCGAGGCGAATAGCCCAATCGTACCTGTCGTCCGTGATAAGCATAAGCCTGGTGCTGTTCCTCGTCGGGGGGGCGGCGATGGTGATTTCGAATGCGAAGTCGGTGTCTGATTATTTCAGGGAAAACATGAAGATTTCCGCCGAGCTTTCGCTTTCGGCGGATGAGACTTCGGCGCTTTCCCTTGCCAAGAAGATAGAAGGCATGGACGGGATCAAGTCGGTGGAATACATATCCAGGGAACAGGGGATACGTGAAATGGAAGAGCAGCTGGGCAGCGGTTTTCTGGATGTGTTCGAGACCCCGCCTATCCCCATCTCGCTTGAAATCTCGCTCGATGCGGCTTATGTAGAGGCGGATAGTCTGAAGATCATTGAAGAGCGCATAACCGACATTCCCGGGGTGGACGGGCTGTACTATCAGCAGTCGCTTTTCGATTCGTTAAACGACAACATAGAAAAGGCCGGGGCGGTATTGGCGTTCTTCATATTGCTGTTGCTTTTCATATCATTCGTGCTGATAGGGAATACGGTGCGTCTGAACTTGTATTCCAAGAGATTCACCATATATGCCATGCAGCTCGTGGGGGCAACCAAAGGGTTCATCAGGAAGCCTTTCATGATACAGGCCTTCTTTCAGGGGCTCATAGCCGGAATGGTGGCCGTGCTCGGCATAATAGCCGCCCTGATCGTGGTGAAAAACGATTTCTCGGGCATTCTGGAAGCCGTCGATCCCGAAGCTGTCATGGGGTCGCTGGTCTTTGTGGCCGTGCTGGGCATTTTTATCTGCATGGTATCCACGGCGGCGGTCATAAATAAATTGGTGGGATTTTCCAAGGATGATTTATATTTGTAGTCTGAAATCGCGGAAGCTGATATTTAAACATTAACATAAACAGAAAGATATATGTCGAAACAACCGGATAGATATTCCGTAAAGGGGAAGAAAGAACAGGATGAGGGCAGGATGCCCATGTCCGCAAAGGGGATACGCCTGCTATTGGTGGGACTGGCCGTTATTGTTTCAGGGTTCATACTTTTGGCCGGAGGCGGAAGCGACGACCCTGACTATTTCAATTGGAGCATGTTCAATTTCACAAGGCTTACTGCCGCCCCGATACTGATAGTGGCCGGAATAGTCATCGAGATAGTCGCAATCATGGGGCGTCCCGTACGTAAAGGGAAGGATCAGTAACAGATGGATTGGTTCGAAGCATTGGTTTTGGGGCTCGTGCAGGGCCTGACCGAGTTTTTGCCGATAAGCAGCAGCGGCCACCTTGCCATAGGAAAGGCATTGTTCGGCATAGAGAGCAGCGATCTGCTTTTTGAGGTGACTGTCCATACGGCGACGGTGTTGAGCACGATAGTCGTTTTTTGGAGGGAGATAGCATCGCTGGTGCAGGGCGTATTCAGATTCAAATACAACAACGAGATGCGATATGCCGCCATGATCGGCGTGTCGTTGATCCCTGTCATGATAGTGGGGTTCTTTTTCAAGTCGCAGGTAGAGGCGGTTTTCGGCGCGGGACTCGCGGTCGTGGGTTCCATGTTGCTTCTTACGGCGTTATTGCTGTTCGTATCCGAAAGGCTGTCGCGCCGTAGCACGTTCAAATCGCACGACATGGGTTACAAGGATGCCATAATAATGGGACTTGCCCAGGCCGTTGCTGTGTTGCCGGGGCTTTCGCGCTCCGGTACTACGATAGCCGCCGGTCTGTTTTCCGGGGCGGACAGGTCGCAGGTAGCAAAGTTTTCCTTCCTGATGGTGATCATACCGATACTCGGGGAAGCGTTCCTGTCGGTCGTAAAAGGCGAAGTCGCCGGTTCGTCCGTCGGCCTGTTGCCCCTGGCCGTCGGATTCCTTGCCGCGTTCCTGTCGGGGCTGTTCGCATGCAGATTCATGATTTCCGTTGTCAAGAAGGCGCGCCTGTCATGGTTCTCGCTGTACTGCATCATTGCGGCTGCCTTTTGTTTCATATACGAATTCCTGATGTAAAATGGGGAAGGTATTCTTTGTCGCCGACGTGCATCTGGGATTGGATGTTGCTTCTCCCCGGAAAAGGGAAGAGGATTTTACCGCATTCCTGAGGTCCTTGCCTGAGGACACGGAGGCCTTGTATCTGCTTGGGGATATATGGGATTTCTGGTATGAATACCGCGATGTCGTCCCGAGGGGGTATGTGCGGTTGCTCGGCGCATTGGCCGATTTGACAGACAGAGGGGTCAAGGTGAGTTTCTTTCAGGGAAACCATGATGTATGGACCTACAGTTACTTCAGGGACGAGATAGGGATGATTCCGCTGGACCAGCCTTTCATCGTCAATATTGGAGGGAAAAACTTCTGCATAGGCCATGGAGACGGGCTGGGGCCGGGGGACAGGGGATACAAATTCCTTCGGGCGTTGTTCCACAATAAGGTGGCCCAGTCTCTGTTTTCAATGCTGCATCCGTGGGTGGCGTTCCGTTTCGGAAACGCATGGTCGAGACACAACCGTCTTGCCCGGGGCGCAAGCTATGTGTTCAAGGGCAAGGAGGAGCCTGTTTATAAATTCGCGAATGCTTTCGGGACGATGAACGGAGGCATAGACTACTATGTATTCGGCCACTATCATTGTCAGACGAGGATGCCCGTGGAAAGCGGCGGAGAGCTGTTCATCCTCGGGGACTGGATACACACCCGCAATTATCTTTGGTTTGAGGAAGGTTCCGGAATGAAGTCCGGGTATTTCCAGAACAAGGAGTAGTACAGGGCTTCATATTCGCCTGCCTCCCATATTTCCACGAGTTCTTCTATCCTTGCGTCCTCGCCGTCCGGGTCATACGGCCTTTTGAGGTCGGAACCGAACAGTTTTGCGACTCCTTGCCAGAATCCGGCAGCGATCCCGCCGCGGTAGTCTTTTATTATATTATAAGAGGTGATGCCGACTTCCCTGTCGATCAGCTTCATCAGCATTTTCCCCTGATTGACGGTCATCCCCCTGAGCGGCTTTTCGAATTTTGCAAACAATTCCTTTTCCACGCCCCGGATGAATTTTTCCCTTTTGAGGCGTGAATATCCCTCGGCGAAAATCGTGCTGTCGGTTTCCATCAGGATCTCCTTGGCCATCAATGCATACGGATATGTCTTGCCGAAATTTTCCACGTCCCGGTAATATTTTCTCCAGTATGAGCCTTTCTGTCTCGGCAGTTTCGCATATACCCTTGCCGCTTCCAGTTTCCCGTAATACACCGTGTCTCCGTCGCCCGTGACATAATAAGGCATGTACGAGTCGTTCTCGACGTTTTGGGCGGCGCTCTCGGTTACTCCGGGCGCGAATGTGAGGAATGCCGTTGCAGTAATTAATATTATAAGGTATCGTTTCATTTTCCTTTTTGCATCGGTTGCAAAATTATAAAATGTTTAAACAGCTTCTTGAATAGCTTGCATCCCGCTTTGACGGATCTGCGCTTTTTGAGCCAAAACCGTACCATAATTTTTCTTTTGACTGTTATAACTTATTGAAAATAGTTTTTTTAATGTTTGATTTTTTTGGACTAAAAAAGTGAAAATTTTCATAAAAAAGTTTGCATGTCCGGATTTTTTTGTACCTTTGCAACCCTCGAATTGTGTGTTGATATACGTAATTCGTTGATATAGTGAAAGTTAATTTATAAGTAATAAGAAAATGTTACAACCGAAGAAAACTAAGTTCAGAAGGCAGCAGAAAGGCCGCATGAAAGGAATGGCCCAGAGGGGCAACCAACTTGCTTTCGGCTCTTTCGGCATTAAGACCCTCGAAAGCTGCTGGTTGACCGGACAGCAGATTGAGGCTGCCCGTCAGGCTGTAGTGCGTTATATGAAACGTGAAGGTAAGATTTGGATCAGGATCTTCCCTGACAAGCCTTACACTAAGAAGCCTGCCGAGGTGCGTATGGGTAAAGGTAAAGGTAATCCGGAGGGATTCGTTGCTCCTGTGACCCCGGGACGTATGCTCATCGAGGCGGAAGGCGTTCCTATGGCAGTAGCCAAGGAGGCTCTTCGTCTTGGCGCGCAGAAGTTGCCGGTGCTCACGAAGTTCGTGGTTCGCAGGGATTATGTTGAATAATGATTGATGGAGGAAACAAGATGAAACCAGCAGAAATTCGCGAAATGTCCGTGGCTGATCTCCGTGACCGTATCGAGGCTACACGCGCAGAGCTTGCCACCATGGTTATGAACCACGCTATTTCTCCGTTAGAGGACAATTCTAAGATTAGGAAAACGCGGAAAGATATCGCGCGCATGTTGACGATTCTTACCGAAAAAGAAAAACAGAACTAAATTGGGAGATTCAAATATGGAAAGAAATCTTCGTAAAGAAAGGATAGGTTTGGTTGTCAGCAACAAAATGGATAAATCGATTGTAGTAGCTGTCCACAGGAAAGTGAAGCATCCGATTTATGGCAAATTCGTTAATAAGACCACAAAGTTCGTTGCGCATGACGAAAAGAACGAGTGCAGCGAAGGCGACACTGTTCGCATTATGGAGACTCGCCCTTTGAGCAAGACCAAGAGGTGGAGGTTAGTAGAAATCGTTGAAAAAGTTAAGTAGCAATGATACAACAGGAAACACGTTTACAGGTGGCTGACAACAGCGGTGCAAAGGAAGTGCTTTGTATCCGTGTCTTGGGTGGAACCCGCCGCCGTTATGCAAGTGTGGGCGACATGATTGTCGTTGCAGTGAAGAGTGCGATACCGGGTGGAGACGCGAAGAAAGGAAGCGTTTCCAAGGCTGTCGTTGTCCGCACAAAGAAAGAAATCCGCAGGGCGGACGGATCGTATATCCGTTTCGATGACAATGCGTGCGTTCTTCTTAACAATCAGGGCGAGGTACGCGGTACACGTATTTTCGGGCCGGTTGCAAGGGAACTTAGGGAAAATTTCATGAAAATAGTTTCATTGGCACCTGAAGTGCTGTAATCGTCAAGGAGGTAATCATGAGAAAATTGCATATTAAGAAAGGCGATATGGTATATGTCAATTCCGGAGATGACAAGGGAAAGACAGGAAAAGTGCTTGAGGTGTTCCCTGACAAGGAGCGTGCAATCGTAGAAGGCGTGAACTTCGTCAGCAGAAGGACAAAACCGAATGCAAAGAACCCGCAGGGCGGCATAGTAAAGAAAGAGGCAAGCATACATATTTCCAACCTCAATCCATTGGATCCTGTGAAAGGCGTTCCTACAAGGATCGGCCGTCGTTTGGAGAATGGCAAACTCGTTCGTTACGCTAAAAAATCAGGTGAGGAGATCAAATAATGGCAAAGAAAAATACAGTAGCGCAACAGCAGGCGCCTGCAAAAGGCTATGTCCCTACATTGCAGAAAAAATACAAGGAAGAAATCGTTCCTGCCATGATGCAAGAGTTTTCGTACTCGACAATCATGCAGTGCCCGAAACTGGTAAAAATCAGCATCAACCAGGGTATAGGCTCGGCTACGTCCGACAAGAAGCTCGTCGAGGTCGCACAGCAGGAACTGACTCAGATAACCGGCCAGAAAGCCGTGCAGACTTTTTCAAGAAAGGATATATCCAACTTCAAACTCCGTAAAGGCATGCCTATCGGTGTGAAGGTCACGCTTCGTTCAAAGAAGATGTACGAGTTCCTTGAGAGACTCATCGCAGTGGCCCTGCCTCGTATCCGCGACTTCAACGGTGTCGAGGAGAAGTTTGATGGAAGAGGAAACTATACTCTCGGAATAAAAGAGCAGATTATCTTCCCGGAGATAGATATAGACAAGATAACAAAAGTGCTCGGAATGGAAATCACTTTCGTTACCTCTGCCAATACGGACGAGGAGGCACGTACCCTTCTCCGCAAATTCGGAATTCCTTTCAAGAAAAACAATAAATAAACAGGAATATGGCAAAAGAATCAATGAAGGCCCGCGAAGTAAAACGCGCGAAATTAGTTGCTAAGTACGCTGCAAAGAGAAAGGCTCTCAAGGAAGCAGGGGATTGGGCTGCTTTGGACAAGCTCCCTAAGAATTCTTCCCCTTGCCGCCTGCACAACCGCTGCTCTCTTACTGGCCGTCCTAAAGGATATATGCGCCAGTTCGGCATAAGCCGTATACAGTTCCGCGAGATGGCCAGCAACGGACTTATCCCGGGCGTGAAGAAAGCGAGCTGGTAAGATAATATTCGTATCTTTTTTATTAATTATTAATATTGGATATCGGGCGCGGGGGCGTCGGTATTAAAGGAAAAAAAATTTTATGAACACTGATCCAATTGCAGATTATTTGACCAGAATACGCAATGCGTATATGGCAGGTCACAAGATCGTGGAAATACCTTCTTCAAAAATGAAGATGGCCATTACCGAGATACTTTTTGACCAGGGTTACATTTTAAGCTACAAACTCGTTGAAGGTACTCCGTTCAATACCATCAAGATCGCCTTGAAGTATCATCCGGAGACAAAGAAGCCGGCAATCAAGAAGATAGGCAGGATTTCAACCCCGGGTTTGAGGCGTTATGCTTCCGTAGACAGGATTCCGAGGATACTGAACGGATTGGGCATCGCTGTGCTGTCCACTTCCAAAGGTGTAATCACCGACAAGAAAGCCAAGGAACTCGGTGTCGGCGGTGAGCTGATTTGTTACGTTTACTAATATTAATTTAATAATCGAGAAAAATGTCAAGAATAGGAAAATTGCCTGTACACCTACCTGCCGGAGTGACAGTCGAAGTAGACTCCTCCAACATGGTCAAGGTTAAAGGACCTCACAAGACGGAATTGTCCCTTCAAGTAAATCCGGACATTACCGTTAAAGTCGAGGGTGACGTCGTTACAGTATCCCGTCCTACCGATTTGCCTAAGCACCGTTCTCTTCACGGACTTTACCGTGCATTGATTCACAACATGGTGGTCGGTGTATCGGAAGGCTTCACGATCAAGCAGGAGCTGGTCGGTGTCGGATACCGTGTGGAAGTCAAGGGACAAATCCTTGAGTTCTCATTGGGTTATTCACATGATATTCATTTCATGCTTCCTCAGGAAGTGAAGGCCGAGGCGGAAGCAGTCAAGAAAGGTGCGAACCCTGTATTGATACTCAGAAGCCATGACAAACAGCTTCTGGGCGAGGTTGCGGCAAAGATCCGCTCGCTCCGCAAGCCTGAACCTTACAAGGGCAAGGGTATCAAGTTCGTAGGTGAACAACTTCGTAGGAAAGCCGGCAAGTCGGCAAGCGCTAAATAATAGGAGATAAGACTATGGCACTTAGTAAAATAGAAAGAAGAAGAAGGATACATTACCGTATCCGCAAAGTTGTCAATGGTACTCCGGAAAGACCAAGAATGGTTGTGTTCAGGAGCAACAAGCAGATATATGTGCAAGTGGTAGATGACACTAAAGGCATTACGCTTGCGGCTGCTTCTTCCCTCGAAAAGGCTTTGGCTCCGGAATGCTCCGGAAAGTGCGGTAAGGATGTTGCGGCTATAGTAGGCAAGGCCATTGCCGAGCGCGCGCTTGCTAAAGGCATTGATAAGATATCATTCGACAGGGGTGGTTACCTCTATCATGGACGTGTAAAAAGTTTGGCTGATGCTGCCCGTGAAGGCGGTCTAATTTTCTAAGACAGTATGGCAAATTCAAATGTTAAAAGAGTCAAGACATCAGAGCTTGAATTAAAAGACAGGTTGGTCGCAATCAGAAGGGTTACGAAAGTGACCAAAGGTGGTCGGCATTTCAGTTTTGCCGCTATCGTGGTAGTAGGCGATGAAAACGGGGTAGTCGGCTACGGGCTCGGAAAAGCCAATGAGGTGACTACTGCAATATCTAAAGGCGTTGAAGACGCTAAGAAAAACCTCGTAAAGGTTCCTGTACTCAACGGTACCATCCCTCACGAGCAGGAATCCAAATTCGGTGGTGCAAGGGTATTCATGAAACCGGCTGCACCGGGTACCGGAGTAAAGGCCGGAGGTGCGATGCGTGCCGTTTTCGAGTCTGTAGGTATCCGTAATGTATTGGCCAAATCCAAAGGCTCTTCCAACCCTCATAACTTGGTAAAAGCTACTGTTGCGGCATTGACGGAAATGCGCGATGCCTACACTGTGGCCGGACTTCGCGGCATCCCTATGAGCAAAGTTTTTAAAGGTTAAGGAGGAATGTGAAATGGCTAAAGTCAGAATAACACAGGTAAGAAGCAAGAACGGTGCGACCCAAAGGCAGAAAGACAATCTCAGAAGCCTCGGTTTGCGCAGGATAAACCATAGCGTAGAATTTGAACTTACTCCTATAAGGGCAGGACAGATCGAAAAGATACGCCATTTGGTAAAAATAGAAGAAATCTAAATTGAAGGAGGTCCCATAATATGGAATTACACAATCTGAAACCTGCCAAAGGTTCGACACATAAAAAGAAGATCATCGGCCGTGGTGAAGGCTCCGGACATGGCGGAACCGCTACACGCGGACATAAAGGAGCACAGGCCCGTGCCGGCTATTCCCGCAAGATCGGGTTTGAAGGAGGTCAAATGCCAATCCAAAGGCGTCTTCCTAAGTTTGGATTCAAGAATATCAACAGGGTTGAATATTTGGGTATAAATGTCAAGGAATTGCAGGTGTTCGCTGAGAAAAACCAGCTTTCCGTGATAGATCTCGATGTCCTGAAGAAATACGGCATGGTATCCAAGACGCAGCTTGTCAAGATACTTGGAAACGGCGATATTTCAATCAAGTTGGATGTGACCGCCAATGCTTTTTCTAAATCGGCTATAGAGAAGATAGAGAAAGCTGGTGGAAAAGTAACCACAATATAATTCACGGACAATGAGAAGATTGATCCAGACATTAAAGAATATCTACAGGATAGAGGAACTCCGCAAAAGGATCGGTTATACGCTCCTTTTGCTGTTGGTTTACCGTCTCGGAAGTTTCATAGTGCTTCCGGGTATCGATCCTGCACAGTTGGCAACTCTCCAAAGTACATCTTCAGAAGGCCTCGTGGGCTTGCTGAACATGTTCTCCGGAGGTGCTTTCGGTAATGCTTCGATATTTGCGCTCGGAGTGATGCCGTATATCTCGGCTTCCATCGTGATTCAACTTCTCGGAGTTATGGTACCTTATTTCCAAAGACTTCAAAAGGAAGGTGAAAGCGGTCGCCGCAAAATGAACCAGATGACAAGGGTACTGACGATAATCATACTTCTTATCCAAGGCCCCGCATATATGGCGAACCTTCATACCCAGGTGCCGGATAGCGCATTCCTTGCTATCAACAACCTCGGCATGTCGTCATTCTGGTACAACTTCCTTGCAACCCTCATCCTTATCGGCGGAACCATGTTTGTGATGTGGCTGGGCGAAAGGATAACCGACAGGGGTATAGGAAACGGTATTTCATTGATAATCATGGTTGGTATCATAGCAAGGCTTCCATATGCCCTCGTAGCGGAAGTAGGCTCTAAATTCTCTACGACCAATTTGGGCGGAGCTTTGTTGCTGATCGTCGAATTCGTGTTGCTGTTCTTCGTATTCATCGCGACGATAGCATTGGTTCAGGCTACAAGGAAGGTGCCTGTACAGTATGCAAAGAGGATCGTGGGCAACAAACAGTATGGCGGTGTCCGCCAGTATTTGCCTTTGAAAGTGAATGCTGCCGGTGTCATGCCTATCATCTTCGCTCAGGCGCTGATGCTGTTCCCGTTGATTTTCGGACGTTTCGATGCTACAAGGGGTCTGGCGGCAGTTTTGGGTGATTATAACGGTTTCTGGTACAACTTCATTTTCGCGATTTTCGTAATCGCGTTCACATGGTTCTATACCTCCGTTACCATTAACCCTACCATGATGGCCGAGCAGATGAAGCAGAACGGCGGATTCATACCGGGTGTGAAACCGGGCAAGAAGACGGCTGAATATATCGGTTCCATAATGGACCGCATTACCTTGCCGGGTTCCATATTCATAGCATTGGTGGCCATACTCCCTGCATTTGCGAGGATATTGGGCATCAACAACCAGTTTGCAAGTTTCTATGGCGGTACATCGCTGTTGATCCTTGTAGGTGTAATCCTCGATACGCTTACGCAGATCGAGAGTCATTTGATGAATCGTCATTACGACGGTCTTATGAAGACAGGTCGTCTGCAAGGACGTTCCGGTATGTAGTTTTTTGATATAGTTTCAGGAAGATGATAAGATTGAAGAGTCCGGAAGAGGTTGAGCTGATGCGTGAGAACGCGCTGCTCGTGTCCAGGACACTTGCGGAAGTCGGAAAACATGTTATCCCTGGTGTGACCACTTTAGAGTTGGATAGGATAGCAGAGACTTTCATCCGCGATCATGGCGCACAGCCTTCTTTTCTTGGCTACGAGGGTTTTCCCAATACTCTTTGCATCTCCGTCAATGACGTGATAGTCCATGGTTTTCCTTCGGAGTACAGGCTCCGGGAAGGTGACGTGGTCTCTGTGGACTGCGGCACCTATTACAAAGGCTATTGCGGCGACTCCGCCTATACTTTCGCCTGTGGCGAAATATCGGAGGAAGACCGCAGGCTTTTGGAGGTTACCAAGGCTTCATTGTATGAGGGGATTAAGCAGGCGGTAGACGGGAAACGCACCGGTGATATCGGATACGCGGTACAATCCTATGCAGAGAAATTCGGTTATTCAGTCGTCAGGGAACTTGAGGGTCATGGCATAGGCCGCAAGATGCATGAAGCCCCGGGCGTGCCTAATTACGGCAAGCGCGGCAATGGGGTAAAACTCAAAGACGGCATGGTAATATGCATCGAACCTATGGTAAATGCCGGATCCCGCCAGATATATCTCGACCGTAACGGGTGGAGCGTACATACCTATGACGGAAAGAAAGCCGCACATTTCGAGCTTACGGTTGTTGTCCGAAAGGAACAGGCTGATATCTTGTCCACTTTCGACTATATAGAAAAACCATAATTAAATTAAAGAGTGATTAATTTTTATTTGTATGCCAAAACAAGCAGCAATAGAAAAAGACGGCGTGATCGTAGAGGCACTGTCGAACGCGATGTTCAGGGTCGAGTTGGATAACGGCCATGTGATCATAGCACATATCTCCGGAAAGATGAGATTGCATTATATCCGTATTCTGCCCGGGGACAGGGTGCGTGTCGAAATGTCACCTTACGATTTAACAAAAGGAAGAATATCTTTCAGATACAAATAAACTTTAGAGCGATGAAAGTAAAAGCATCCATTAAAAAGCGCAGTGAAGATTGTAAGATTGTAAAGCGTAAAGGCCGCTTGTACATTATTTGCAAAAAGAACCCTAAGTTCAAGATGCGCCAGGGATAACAATTTAACAGTAAAAAATTAAAGTAAAATAATATTATGGCACGTATAGCCGGTGTAGATTTACCTAAAAACAAAAGGGGAGAGATAGGACTTACCTATATCTTCGGCATTGGCCGCAGTTCTTCAAGAAAGATCCTTTCCGAACTCGGCATCGATTTTGACACGAAGGTTGGCGACTGGAACGATGACCAAGTGGCAGCCATCCGAGCTAAGATTGCCCAGGAGTATAAAATCGAGGGCGAACTCCGTTCTATGGTTCAGCTTAACATCAAGCGTCTCATGGATATTGGCTGTTATAGAGGAATACGTCACCGTATAGGGCTTCCGGTACGCGGACAGAGTACCAAGAACAATGCGCGTACAAGAAAAGGCCGGAAAAAGACCGTCGCTAACAAGAAAAAAGCAACTAAATAGTAAATAGCAGCTTATTATGGCAAAGAAATCAGGAACATCAAATAAGAAAAGGGTTGTAAAAGTAGATGCATACGGGCAGGCTCATATTTCTTCTACTTTTAACAATGTGATTATAACTCTGACTAACAGCGTGGGTCAGGTTATCAGTTGGTCTTCGGCCGGCAAATGCGGTTTCAGGGGTTCGAAGAAAAACACCCCTTACGCAGCGCAGGTCGCAGCTGCCGAAGCTGCCAAGGTCGCATACGACCTCGGTTTGCGCAAGGTTAAAGCATACGTGAAAGGTCCGGGACAGGGACGTGAGTCGGCCATCCGTACCATACATACGGCAGGTGTTGAAGTTACCGAGATCATCGATGTTACTCCTATGCCTCACAACGGATGCCGTCCTAAAGGCCGCAGGAGAGTATAGTTTTTATTTAACGTTTTAAAGATAGTTTTAGATATGGCAAGATATATTGGGCCTAAAACAAAGATAGCCCGCAGATTCGGAGAGCCTATTTTTGGACCGGACAAGGATTTTGAAAAGAGGAATTTCCCTCCGGGACAGCATGGACTTGCAAGGAAACGTAAAAAATCTTCGGAGTATGGAATCCAGCTCAGGGAAAAACAGAAAGTGAAATACACTTACGGCGTTCTCGAAAGGCAATTCCGTAATCTTTTCCACAAAGCATCGAAGATGGAAGGTATCAAGGGTGCCAACCTTATCATTCTTCTTGAATCAAGACTCGACAATATCGTTTACCGTATGGGACTTGCTCCTTCACGTCCTGCCGCAAGACAGCTTGTATCGCACTGCCACATTACGTTGAACGGTGAAGTGTGCAGTATTCCTTCGGCTTTGGTAAGGCCGGGCGACATCGTTGCTGTCCGCGAAAGATCCAAGAGCCTTGAAGTGATTCAGGATTCAGTGGCATCTTCGAAGACAAGGTATTCATGGTTGGAGTTCGACCCTACGGCTCTTTCCGCAAAATACCTCAATTACCCGATCAGGGAAGAGATTCCTGAGAATATCAATGAACAACTTATAGTCGAGTTGTACTCTAAATAGAAGATAAAAGGGCAAAACATTAAATCATAAGTATAATATGGCAATTTTAGCATTTCAAAAACCGGATAAGGTAATAATGCTCGACGCAACCGATACCTTCGGACGTTTCGAGTTCCGTCCTTTGGAGCAAGGATACGGACAGACGATTGGTAACGCTTTCCGTCGTATCTTATTGTCTTCATTAGAGGGTTTTGCTATCACTTCGATCAAGATAGCCGGGGTAACGCATGAGTTCGATACCATTCCCGGTGTCATTGAAGGTCTCCAGGATATCATTCTCAACCTCAAGCAGGTAAGGTTCAAGAGGATGGTTGAGACGGAAGACAGTGAAGTGGCCACGATTACTATTAGCGGCAAGCAGGAGTTTACCGCTGAAGATATATCCAATGCTCTTTCATCTTTTAAAGTTTTGAATCCGGAACTCCATATATGTTCGATGGAACCTTCCGTGAAGCTCGTGATCGACATTGCTGTCAATAAGGGCAGGGGTTTCGTTCCGGCTGATGAAAACAGGAATCCGGCAGCTCCTGTCGATACCTTGCCGATAGACTCGATTTTCACTCCGATCAAGAATGTAAATTGGATAGTGGAGCCTTGGCGTGTCGAGCAGAAGACCGATTACGACAAACTTATATTAGAGGTGACAACTGATGGTTCCATTACTCCTAAGTCCGCGCTGAAAGAAGCCGCGAAGATCCTCATATATCATTTCATGCTCTTCTCTGATGAAAAGATCGCTTTTGAAACGGCTGTCGAGAAGGAACATCAGGAACTTGATGAAGATTCTTTGCGCATGCGTCATCTGTTATTGACCAAACTTGCGGACATGGGACTTTCCGTCAGGGCGTTCAATTGCCTTAAAGCGGCAAATATCGAGACCTTTGCGGATTTGGTTTCGTACCAAAGGAGCGAACTCATGAAGTTCAGGAATTTCGGTAAAAAATCTTTGAATGAAATAGATGTTCTCGTAGACAAATGGAATCTTTCCTTTGGAATGGACGTCAGCAAGTATAACATAGAAGTAAAGAAACATATCATTAATAATAATTATGAGGCACAATAGAGCAATCAATCATCTTGGCCGTAAAAGCGCGCACCGTAAGGCAATGCTTTCTAACATGGCATGTTCGCTCATCCTCCATAAAAGGATAACCACTACTTTGGCGAAAGCGAAGGCGTTGAGAATGTACGTAGAACCCCTTATCACCAAAAGCAAGGAGGATACGACCCATTCACGTCGTACGGTATTCAGCTATTTGAAGCAGAAAGAAGCCGTAACAGAGCTTTTCCGCGTGGTAGCTCCGAAGATAATGGATCGTCCGGGAGGCTATACCCGTATTCTGAAATTAGGTTTCAGGCAAGGCGATGCTGCGGATATGGCTCTCATGGAGTTGGTGGACTTCAACGAAGCAGCTATGGCTGCACCTGTGAAAGCAGAGAAGAAGACTACCCGCCGCAGTCGTTCCAAGAAAGTAGCTGCCGAGAAACCGGAAGAGGCCGCTCCGGCTGCTGAGACCGCCAAGGAAGAATAGCAGAAATTATGATAATGATTACAGGCTGCATCCTGTGTGCGGTCTGTAATTTTTCTTAAATACCGGACATATTAGCATTTTACAGCGATATTATGGATAAAAACATTTCATTGAATCCTAACAGGATAGTGGCTTTTCTCAATAAACCTTCGGAAGAATTTACCAAGGAAGACATCATCAAGTTCGTGAAAGAGAACGAAATCAAGATGGTGAACTTTATGTATCCTGCCGAAGACGGGAGATTGAAGACACTGAATTTCGTAATAAACAGCGAGGAATATCTCGACACTGTTCTGACATGCGGGGAGAGGGTGGACGGTTCCAGCCTGTTCTCATTTATCGAAGCGGGGAGCAGCGACTTGTATGTCCTTCCGCGTTTCCGTACCGCTTTTGTAGATCCGTTTGCGGAAATACCGACGGTGACAATGCTTTGTTCGTTCTTCAATAAAGACGGCGAGCCGCTTGCAAGCAGCCCGGAATATACATTGAGGAAGGCTTGCGAGGCATTCAGGAATACTACGGGGATGGATTTTTACGCCATGGGCGAGCTGGAATACTATGTCATTGCGGAAGACGACGGCATGTATCCGGCAAAGGACCAGAAAGGCTATCATGAGTCCGCTCCGTTTTCGAAGTTCGAGGATTTCCGTACGCAATGCATGTATTGCATAGCATCTACCGGCGCCTCGATAAAATACGGGCATAATGAAGTCGGCAATTTTACCGAGGACTCCATGATATATGAACAGAACGAAATAGAGTTCCTCCCGGTTCCGGCTGAGCAGGCGGCAGACCAGCTTATGCTTGCCAAGTGGATTATCAGGAATCTCGGACACAGCTACGGTTATGAAGTTACTTTCGCTCCGAAAATAACCGAAGGCAAGGCCGGTTCGGGCATGCATATCCACATGAAGATTGTCAAAAACGGCGTAAATATGATGCTGGATCACGGCAAACTTTCAGTAGATGCCCGCAAGGCTATTGCCGGTATGATGGTGCTTGCGCCTTCGATTACGGCTTTTGGCAATAAGGTGCCTACATCATATTTCCGCCTTGTCCCTCATCAGGAAGCCCCAACAAATGTTTGCTGGGGAGACAGGAACCGTTCCGTGCTTGTAAGGGTGCCTCTCGGGTGGACTGCGGCGAAAGACATGTGTTCTGCAGCAAACCCTCTTGAAAAGGCCAACCATAGGGATCACCCTGAGAAGCAGACAGTCGAAATGCGTTCGCCTGACGCATCGGCCGACATTTACCAGTTGCTTGCAAGCCTTTGCGTGGCTGTACGTACCGGTTTCGAGTTGGACAATGCCCTTGAAATCGCAGACCGTTGTTATGTGGACGTGGATATTCACAAAGAGGAAAACAAGGCAAAGGCAGAGGCTCTGGAGCATCTTCCGGCCAATTGTTCGGAATCTGCGGATTGTCTCTTGGCTCAGAGGGCTTATTATGAAAAATACGGCATTTTCAGCCCTGAAATGATTGACGGAGTAGTTGCGCGCCTGAAAGCGTACAATGACCGTGAACTCGTGAAAAAAGCCAAAGAAGATCATTCTCTGATGTCAGAGATAGTGGAGACCTATTTGCATTGCGGTTAGTACTATTCCCATAAAGATTGGGGTTTTTGTAAACTGGAGGGCGGGTCAAAAGCCAGACTCGCCCTCTTTTTATTCGTACTCCTGATGGAGTACGAATAAAGCCAAATATTCATTTCTCAAAGAGGAAAAATTCCTTTTTGAGTACGAATCCCGGAAACGCGCGTTAATGGTTTCTAAATGGGACGGCAGCGCTTCTCCAGCCATTTGCGCTCGTCCTTGTCAAGGAAGCTGTGCAATTTTGAATATACCATGCTGTTGTACCTGTTGAGCCATTTGATTTCATCCTTAGACAGCAAAGATTTATGTACAGAGGATGTGTCTATGTAGGTATATGTAACGGTTTCGAAGCACAGCCATTCGCCGCAACTGTTTTTACCTGCTTCTTTGCAAAGCAGAAGATTTTCGTGCCTTATCCCGTATTCACCTTCAATATACAGTCCGGGTTCGTCTGAAGTGATCATGCCTGGCAGTATCGGGCAGTCAATCCAGTTGTGCCTTATGGCTTGGGGGCCTTCGTGGACACAGAGTCGGTGTCCTACTCCATGTCCTGTGCCGTGTCCGAAGTCAAGCCTGTGTTGCCATAGCGGGTTACGTGCGAGTGCGTCTATGTTTGTCCCCGCGGTGCCATGTGGAAATACCGAGAGGGCAAGTGATATCATGCCTTTTAATACGAGAGTGTAATCTCTTTTCTCGCGTTTGCTTGTCGGACCTAAAGGTATCGTCCGTGTAATGTCAGTGGTGCCGTATGGATATTGTCCCCCGGAGTCTACAAGATAGAGTCCTTTAGGCTCCAGATATGAGCATTTTCCCTTTATGGCACTGTAATGTGGGAGTGCGGCATTTTTGCCGTATGCAGAGATTGTAGCGAAGCTCTCGTCCAAGGCTCCCGTACTTTTACGCAATTCATTCAATTTTTCCGCAGCGTCGGCTTCTGAAATCAAGGTTTTGCCTTTTTTTACAAGTTTCATTTGCCCGTTGAGCCAAATAAAAAACTTTGTCAATGCTATGCCGTCCATCAGCGCGGCTTTTTTCATTCCTTTGATTTCGGTTTTGTTTTTTACGGCCTTTTCAAGCGGGACGGGAGATAGACTGTCGCATACGCGTTCATGCCCGAAAGACTGCAAGATGTTCCCGTACAGGTGATAGTTAAGCGTTTGACCGTCTATAAGCATCTTCCCGCCTTCTTTAGCTCGTAGGACGATTTCATGGTCTATGCTGTCGTAGGGCAATATTTCTATTCCGTCTTTACACAGTGTTTCCAAATCATTTCCGGAAAATTTACAGCTTTCCGTGAAAAGCATGCATCTGTTTTCCGTGACAACCATGTAAGACAGCAGCAGGGGATTGTAGGCAATGTCGCCTCCCCTGATGTTGAGCAACCATGCTATCTCGTCGAGGGAGGACAGAAGCATTGCACCGCATCCGGCTTCTGAGATTTTCCCGCGCAACCATGACAATTTTTCACTTCTTGTCCTGCCAGCGTATTTGTCAGCCAATATGCCTGCACCCGCTTGCGGGTACTCTGGCCTGTCATGCCAGATTTCCGTTATGAAATCCGGTGCGTCATCTATGCTCCCTCCGTGTGGAGAGATGTTTTTGATTATCTCCAGAGCATCGTGCGAATTAACGGTAAGCCCGTCGATGCCTATTTTGAAGCCGGGTTTCTTACTGGCCTCCATGCCAAGCCATTCCGGGATGCCTATTGCTCCGGGAATGCGTGTTTTGTGTATTTCTATTCCGCTGCCTTCCAATTCTTTCGATGCTTGGATGAAATATCTTCCGTCAGTCCAGAGACCTGCGTGTCCGTATGTCACTACAATATCTCCCGCCGAACCGGTAAAACCGGAAAGCCATTTCCTTGCCTGCCATCTTTCAGGCACATATTCGTCCGAGTGAGGGTCGCCTCCTGAAATTACAGCGGCGTCCCAGCCTCGGTCCTTCATTAACTTTCTTAAGGTGTCAATCTTTACTTTCGTGTCCATTTGTATCTTGCTTTTCAGAGTTGTTTAAAATTTTTCAAAATTCCTTAAAGACATGATTCCGGCAGCTTTCAGCCGTTTTTGTCGTAAAATAGCATAGCTGCTCTTCTCAAAAAAACGGCCAAAACCTGCACGGAATCATGCATCAAAGTTCTGTATAAAGTACAAACGGCTTCTAAGAAGTACTGACACTTCTTCGTTAAAATGCGATTACTGAGCGCACGAGCATCGCGCCTTTGAATTTATCGTATGCCTCAATACTGCCTTGTTGTGTGTTCAGGAAGTTGGCACCTTCCCAAGGTATGTCGCAATATTCGGAAGATGACCAATACCAATCATTTTCAACCAGAGCCGTTTCCTGTTGTCTGTCAAGTATTTCTATGTTTTCAAAAATCTCCCACAGTTGGCTGCCGGACGGCAAAAACCATCCGCTGCTGTTTTCAGGGGCATGTGCTTTCTGTTCATAGTTCATCGCATACCAACAAGCCGCGTAGTCGTTCAATACGTCATTGCCCCACAGTCCCTCTTCCTTTTGCGCTGCTTCATATATCATTTGAGTGTAGAGATAGCCGCTCCAATCCGTGTCAGACGTATTTCCCGAAAAATTGTCGATAGGATTTCCTTCAGAATCTTTGGGATAGCATTCAAGAATGTCATAAGGTCCCCAAATGCAGTAAGAGTCAATGGCGTCATGCAGCGCGACCGCGTACCCGTGACATTTTTGCCTTCTTATTCCTGTGCCGCTGTAGTCCGAAAGATCGTTAGGGTGCTGTCTTGTATAAAAGACTGCGGCAATGGCCTTTTGAGGATCGTATTCATCGCTGAATGTCCCGTCGCTGCAATAATATTGGCCGACTTCGACAAAAACCGATGTCAAATCGCATTGATCGTATAGTCCGTTGCATGTCGCATATATGCTGGCTTCTCCTTGCATGCGGAGAACGACAAGTCCTGTGCTGTCCACAGTGGCTATGTTTTCATCTGACGAACTCCACTCAATCGTGGCGTTGTCTGCATCTGCTGGTGTCAATATGGCTTCCAGTTTTATTTCATCGCCTACGAAAGCCAAAATTTCTGATTTGTCAAGTTTTATGCCTTCTACCTGTATTTCCGATGGTGTGGTGCCATCGCCGTTGCATGAATATAGCAATGTCGCTACAGGAATCAGTGCCGCTTGTAAGAATTTCATTGTTTTCATGGTATTGTTCTCCGTTTATCAGAACGCCAGTATAGGGCGTATAAGGTTTACCTTGCTTTCTTTCCAGTTCGAGCGTACAGTCATGGTACTCATGTTTATTGAAAGTACCATGTCGAGTGCCCATGAATCTTCGGAAGATGAATAGTACCAGTCAGTAGGAAGGCTGGCTCCGGCCTTTTCAAGCAGTGAACTGTTTTCGATTAGTGTGTATGTCTGGCTTATTGCTGGCAAGAACCATCCGGAACTGCTTTCCGGTGAAGGCACGGTGTTTTCATAATCGAGAGTATAGAATATAGCCGGGTATGTACTTGCCTGATCGGGAGCCGGGCCTCCGTTTTTTTGTGCGGCCTCTTTTATTATTTGCGTGTATTTGTATCCGCTCCAATCGCACTCTTTGCCATTAGTGTAGTTGTCCACGATGTTTCCGTTTTCGTCTATCGGATAGCATCCGAGGTCCTCTCCGTTTTCAGGCCCCCAGTAACAATACTGGTCTGTGGCGTTTGTCAGTGCCATGGCGTATCCGTTGCAGCGCGATTTGCCAATCCCGCTTTCGCTGTAATCGGAGGCGTCATTTTCGTGCTGGCCGACATAAAAAATCACTCCTATGATTTGTTTTTGCGGGTCTGGTTCCGTCGACCATGTCCCGTCTGAATAGTATAAGTCTCCTACTTTGGCCTGAGGCTGTACCACGGTGATTTCAGAGCTGCCTGATATGTCGCCTGTGGTTGCGGTGATTGTCACCGTGCCTATTGCTTTGCCGGTAACGGTTCCGTCCTGTGCCACCGTGGCGATGCTTTCGTCCGATGTTGTCCATTGTATGGTCTCATAATCTGCATTGTCCGGTTGTACGGAAGCCGTGAGCCTAATGCTACCTCCAAGCAGCACTTCCGCAACCTCAGGTGTGACTGCGATGCTTTCGGCAGGTATTCCTTCTACAGTTACCGAGCATTGTCCGGAGGCATCTCCGCAGGTGGCATATATAGTGCATTTGCCTACGCTGATTGCTGACACTGTCCCGTCTTGTGACACAATTGCAACTGTCGAGTCTGACGTACTCCATTCAATATCTTTCTGATCGGCATCGGCCGGGAATATTTCCGCATTCAATTGGGATGTTTCCTCTTTTAGGATTGAAAGTTCCTGAGGCGTAACGGTCACTGTTTCCGCCGGTTTTCCTATGACATTGATTCGACACACGGCAATTTTCCCGCCGGCCTGCGCGGATACTGTCGTAGTCCCTATTGCGATTGCATCCACGACCCCTTCCTGGGTAACTGTCGCGATTTCAGGATTCTTTGAATCCCAGATTATCGTTTTGTCGGTTGCATTGTCAGGCAATACGGTAGCCTGCAGTGTCATCGTACTTCCGCGGGCGATATCAATGCTCGTTTTGTCAAGACTGATGTCGGTCACTTCAATTACAGTCTCTTCGGTGCAACATGAAACGCCCCCTGATAACACTATAAAGGAGGCTGTAAGGCACAAGTAAGTTCGCAGATTCTTTTTCATTTTTTTGAAGTTTTAAAATTACTCTACAAATTTACTTTGAAAGTATATGACAGTCGTGTTTGTATTCGTATATATAGTATATACCTAATAATTGTTTTTTATATACTTTATGTATACACATAGGCCGGGTTATATTCTGTCCGGTATTTTAAACGGCATCTTAATGTCGCGATTCGGAAACTGCTTCTCCAAGCTGGTGGCGTGGTAAAGCGGCTTGATGCTCATATTTCCTTTTTCTTATATTCGGAAAGAAATTCCTGAATGGTCTTTTCGCTTCCTGTCAGTCCGAGTTTGGTCCTCAGCCGGTATCGGGCGATATTGATGCTGTGCGGGGTCTGCATCGTTATTTTGGCTATGTCTTTTGTAGTCATGTTCATGTTTAACAGTGCTAGCAGACGTCGTTCATTGACGGTAAGATTGGGAAAGGACTTTATGATGTCATTGAAAAGATCGCTGTTGAATTCAGGGACATACAGGCTTATTTCTTTCCATGAGTTTTCATCCCGCGTGTTTTTCAGGTCATTGCAAAGAAGATTGATCTCGTCTTTCGCGGCACCGTTGCCTATGGATGCAGACAGTTTATCCAGTTTTTCCATCACTTCTTCAATGATTTTGTCTATTTTGTATTGTTGCATCTGCTTGATTTCGAGAATTTCTTTTTTAGAGCTGATTTCCTGTTTGTTCTTTTCGTTTAGTAGTTTTTGGTTTTGTATTTCGGCTTCTTTCTGAGAAATGTGCATTTTTTTACGTTTGAAGGTATACCAGATGATAAGGGTCGAGACCGTTAGCACGAACAGTGCGGATATTCCTCCAAGCAGTTGCTCTGTTTTCGCTTCCTGGAGTTTTTGCCTCTCGTCTTTGAGGATTATGCCGTTTTGCGTTTTGAAGAGTTCGTAATATACGTTTTTGTCAGAAGAGGCTTTGTCTAGACGATGGTACTCTCTCAAGGCTTCGTAGGCTTTTCGCCAAGCACCGTTTTCTTCGTATATCGTGTATAGCATGTTCAGGCAGAATAGCCTTTTGGCATAAAATTCCCCTTCGGCATAATATTGTACGGCCTTTTCGAGTTGTCCGGCAGCGGCTTGCGTGTCTCCTTGAGAGATGTGCAGCATCCCCCATATACGGTGGCAATCGCCTGCCATGTCTATGTTGTCAATGAAGTCTTCCGCATGGTGCAGGCTTTCTTCCGCTTTGCTAAGCATGCCTCTTCCGATGTATTGTGATGCAATATTGAGGTAACATTGGCATATCAGCGAGGTGTCGTTTATCGCGCGGCTTAACCTTATTGATTCGACGGCCATGTTTTCGGCTTTGAGTGAATCGCCAAGCGTAACTGCAAGGAGGGCAGAGTTGTTAAGCGCTCCTGCAAGCCTTGCTGTGTCATTTATTTCTCGCGCACCTTTTGCAACTTTAGAAAAATAACTTGATGACTGGTTGAAATCCATACAGATATGAAATACGATGCCCAACAGATTGTAACAGTCCAGAGCCCTTGCAATATCGTGCTTGTCCTCATAGTAGTTCGCCGCTTCGTATGCATAGGCGAGGGTTTTGTGGTACTGTCCCAGTTTCAAATACATTCTGGCAAGTTTATATTTCATGTTTGCCATTTCCCGAGGGATGTTTTTTTTGTCATAAATGTGCAGGGCCTTTTCCATCCAATCTATGGCTTTCGTGAACTGGAATTTTTCTTCTCCCCACCATTGGGCAAGACTGTCGCATAGTGACGCGGTTAGCAGGTTCCCTCCGGTGGAATCTATGCCCGACAGATATATTTCGCATATTTCCATGGCTTTGTCCCTGTCTCTCTCCAGATTGTCAAGATATAGATCATAGATAGTCTCATCGCCTTCTATATCATGGCAATAGGATTTTACGGGCAAAATTGAGGCGACGAGTGCCAATGTCAGTTTGACGAGGACGGGGATGGTATGATTTCGTGTATGCATGGTTTGAGAAAATCCGGGATTGTCAGAAACTGTTCAGAAGGAATCCGCGTTGCGGATTTGTAGAAAAACTATGAAACAACTTTTAATAAAAGGAGGACGACTATCCATTTTAGTCGTCCTCCGGTATGTGGTTATGCGGCTGCCCGCTTTACAATATCCCATTGGCCCTGAGGCAGGCAGCTATCGCCGTGGCGGTGAAGCCTAAGAATATGATGGTAGCTACGATGTATGCAATGACTTTAAGCCTCTTGATCCAAATCATGTTGTTGAATCCTATGGTCTGGAACGCGCTCCAGAATCCGTGCGTGAGGTGGAACCACAAAGCGGCAAACCAGATGATGTAGATGATGGTGATTACAGGAGAGCCGAATGTCTGCTCAAGGAGCATGTTCGGATCTTCAGCTTCCACGCCCATCCATTCCTGCAGCTGCATGTCTGCCCAGAAGTGGGTCAGGTGGAATGCGAGCACGCCCAGCACTATCACGCCGAGCACGAACATGTTCTTTGCCGCAAGCGAGTCGGAAGCTCCCTTGTGAGGCACGGCATAACGCTCTCTTCCGCGTGCTTTAAGGTTGCCCAAGGTGAGGACGCATGCGTATGCGATGTGGATGATGAACCCCAGCGCAAGTATAGGCACTATTACTGTAATAATAGGTAATGCCATGAAATCGCACCCTGCCTGGAATGCCTCAGGGCTGATAAGCGACAAGGAATTGATAGTTACGTGAATCAACAAGAACAGGATTAAAAACAAACCGCTGATGCTCATAATCAGCTTCTTGCCAATCGATGATTTGAAAATAGTAGCCATATTTTTACAAATTTTACAATAATCATTGTTTTCGACCTGCAAAGATAAACTCTAATTTGCAAATTTCATAATATAGGGATAACTTTGTTGGGCATTTTCAAACCGTAAAATATAGTTTCGACATGGATTTCAATCGGGTTTTATTGAAATTGAGCGGCGAAAGTCTCGGGGGGCCGGGAGGTACCGGCATAGATGAAACAAGGCTTTCGCAATACGCATCGGAGATTGCTCCTGTGGTCAGGGGCGGCTGCCAGGTTGCCGTGGTAGTGGGCGGAGGAAATATTTTCCGTGGCCTGCAAGGTACCGGCAAAGGGTTCGACCGTGTGGACGGAGACAAGATGGGGATGCTGGCGACAGTGATAAACAGCCTCGGGCTTGCAATGGCCCTGCGGTCGGAGGGACTGCGTGCCGAAGTGTTCACGGCTACGCCGATGGAGCCGGTAGCGAGGTATTATAACAGGGATGCGGCCGTGGCCTGTCTTGAGCAGGGCGGTGTGGCATTGCTGGCCGGGGGAACCGGCAACCCGTTTTTTACTACGGATTCCGGGGCGGCGTTGAGGGCATTGGAAATCCGTGCCGACGTGCTTCTGAAAGGTACCCGTGTGGACGGTGTGTATACTGCCGATCCCGAGAAAGATCCTTCGGCCGTCAGGTATGATGAGCTGTCTTTCGGGGAAGCCATTGAGAAAAACCTTAAAGTAATGGATCTTACGGCATTCGCCTTATGCAAGGAAGGGCGTCTGCCTATCGTCGTTTTCGACATGAATGCCGTGGGGAACCTGCAGTCGCTATTATTAAGAGGTGAAAAAACAGGCACTTTGGTGCATCCGTAGAAATAATTTCGTAAGTTTGCAAAATACAAACAAATAATTTTACAGATATGTTAGAAAAAGCCAAAGAGATTCTTGCCGGTGTCAAGTCCAAGATGTCAGATGCCGCCGTTTTCCTCGAGGAAGATTTGAAAACCTATCGCGCCGGGAAGGCCAATCCTGCCGTGTTCAATAACATAATGGTTGATTATTACGGTTCTTCCACGCCTCTTCCGCAGGTAGCGTCGGTTACTGTCCCGGATGCAAAGACTATCCTGATACAGCCGTGGGAGAAAAAGATGATTCCGGTACTCGAGAAAGCGATCTTCGATGCCAATATAGGCTTTACGCCGCAGAACAACGGCGAGCAGATACGCTGCAATGTGCCGCCTCTTACGGAAGAGAGGAGGAAAGAGCTCATAAAGAAAGCCAAGGCGGCAGGCGAAGAGGCTAAGGTCAGCATCCGTGCGGCACGCAAGGCCGGTCTGGATTTGCTTAAAAAGGCCCAGAAAGACGGGATGCCGGAAGACCTTGTGAAGGATTTCGAGCAGAACATCCAGAAAGAGACGGACGCTTTCGTAAAGAAGATAGACGAAATCCTTTCTGCCAAGGAAAAGGAAATTCTTACGGTCTGACAGATGGACCCGGGAAGATTCGATAGATGGGGCGGTCTCGTTCAAGGGGACGCCCCTTTTGTGGTTGCAGGCCCGTGCAGTGCGGAAAGCCGTGTACAGGTGCTTGAAACGGCGCGTGCGTTGAAGCGGCTCGGCATAGGATTCTTCCGTGCAGGCGTATGGAAGCCGAGGACAAGGCCTGGAGGCTTCGAGGGGGCAGGCGAGCCTGCTTTGCAGTGGCTGTACGAAGCGGGAAGGGAGACAGGCATGAAGATGGGAACGGAAGTGGCCTCGCCGTATCATGTGGAAGCCGCACTTTCCGCGGGATTGGATTTCGTCTGGTTGGGGGCGAGGACAACGGCCAACCCTTTCTTGGTTCAGGAAATTTCCGCAGCCTTGTCCGGTTCGTCAGTCCCTGTTTTCGTTAAAAACCCCGTCAATCCGGATACCGGTCTGTGGAGCGGGGCGATAGAGAGGCTTTGCAACAGCGGTGTTTCAATGATAGCTGCCGTACACAGGGGAGTCACTTCATACGTGCCGATGTTGTACAGGAACGATCCCCATTGGCAGATGGCCATAGACATGAGGGTGCGCTTCCCCCGTTTGCCCATGCTGTGCGATCCGAGCCATATCGCCGGTGACAGGAAATACATAGAAGAAATATCACGGAAAGCCATGGATCTGGACTTTGACGGCCTTTTCATAGAGTCGCACATATCCCCCTCCGAAGCTTTGAGCGATGCCCGCCAGCAATTGTCCCCGGAAGGACTTTCCGTTTTGCTGTCCGGGATTCATGCGCGCAGGCCGGATTGCGTAAACGGGGAATATCAGGAAAGCATGGAACAGCTCAGGGCGAAAATAGATGAGATAGACGATGCTTTGGTTTCCCTGCTTGCCGAGAGGATGAAGATAAGCGGAAAGATAGGAGAATACAAATCGAAAAACAACATATCCATACTTCAGGGAGGACGTTGGGATTCGGTGATGGCGAGGGTATTGGAAGCCGCTTCCGGTTATGGACTCGATGCGGGTTTCGTGCAGGATGTTTTCAACAGGATCCACAGGGCTTCCATAGAATGTCAGGAAAACAGGGAGTGATTTAAGATGGAAAACTTCGTAATAACCAAGTGCATCGACCCTGACTGGCGGCCCGGTCTGATGCCGAGGCTGTTGGAAATATATGAGGCGGCGAGACGGTACATGCGTTCGACCGGCAATATGGAACAGTGGACAGGGGGCTATCCGTCCCGGGAAACCATAATGGACGATGCCGCGCAAGGATGGCTGTACTTGGTGGAATGCCGGGACCTGCAGGTACCGTTTTCCTGCAAGGATGTTCATGATGCTCCAGGAGGGCATACGACTGACGAGCGCCGTGATGTAGTCGGTTGCTTTTGTCTCAGGCCTTCGCCCGAGCCTAATTATTCATTCATAGAAAACGGCAGGTGGCTCGACGACGGGCCTTATCACGTCATTCACAGGCTTGCTTCCGATGGAAGCGTGAAAGGTGTCGGCAGGGCTGTGTTCGGATGGTGCATGGAGAGGTGCGGCAATTTAAGGGTGGACACCCATGCCGATAACACTACCATGCTTTCCCTGCTCGACCGGCTGGGTTTTACCCGTTGCGGCACGATTTACGTTGAAGACGGCACTCCGAGGACAGCTTTTCAATGGCATCGCTGATCGCTTTCTCGCAGACAGGGCAGAACTCTTTTCCGAGCATTGCCATCCTGCAATACCGGCTGGAACTGTCTGTCTGGCATGGTATATAGGCGGCGATGCTTCCGTCGGGGCGGGAGAGGGGGTATAGCCCGCTGCCCGGAATACCGATCCATGGAGCGTCATGCGCGTTGAGAGCCACGTTCGGAAATCTTCCGATGAATTCTTCGCATGAATAGTATTCGTCCCCGAGCCCTCCTACCGAATGCCCGAGTTCGTGTGCCAGTATCTCCGTTGCCATGTAATGTCCGGACACTACTGTTATTTCTCCTCCGGCTCCCCCGTAATCCGGAAAATTGGCCGCGAGGCACAGTATGTCGCATTTTTTTCCTAATAACGAATCGGCAATGCGTTTGCATGCTTCAATGTCGTCCGGGACGAGCAGCCTGTCCAGCCCGTTGCCGGAGGCTCTTACTTTGAATGGTGTGTCAGTTTCATGGTTTGGAGTGGAAATCCCGGATTGTGCCGATGGGATGCGGATCAGGAAAAGATTGAAATATCCTTTGAATCTGTTGAAGGGGGAAATGGAAAACAGGCCTTTGACAAGTTTTTCCCCTTCTTGCCTGAATTTCTCCATTTCATCCTCCGTGTATCCCTCCGATGCTATGGCCATGTTTATCGCCTCATCCCCTGCATATTGCAGGGTGTCGATGTGTGCGGTGTAAGTGCTGTTGCCTGATGTGTCTTTCGCCGGGTTTTCGTCCCTGAAAAAGCAGTTGAAGGCAGTAGTCTTGTTCATGTCTGTCGGGGGTATGGCCGAAGCGGAAAAAATAACCGCTCCCGTTAAAAACAGGAGCAGTATCTGATTTATATTGGACAATCCGGGTTTCACCCTCTGATTGCTTTGATCCCCGGAAGTTCTATGCCTTCAAGATATTCGAGCATTGCCCCTCCTCCGGTGGATACGTAACTTACTTTGTCCGCATATCCCAATTTGTTCAGGGCAGCCACGGAATCGCCTCCTCCTACGAGGCTGTATGCACCGTTTTCTGTAGCCTTGGCTATCAGTTTTGCCACCGAAAGGGTCCCTTTTGCGAAGTTGTCCAATTCGAATACTCCTACCGGGCCGTTCCAAAGTATCGTTTTCGAGCCGAGTATGATGTCTTTCCATTTTTCAATGCAGTCGGCGCTCACGTCCATGCCTTCCCAGCCGTCTTCAATGTCATCTGACGGGAAAATGCGTGTGGCTGCATCGTTGTCGAACGTCTGTGCGGCAACTACGCTGGCGGACAGGAACAGTTTTACTCCTTTTTCCTTTGCCTTGTCAAGAATGCGCAGCGCGGTCTCCATCTGGTCTTCCTCGAACAGGGATTTTCCTATCCTGCCGCCCATGGCCTTTTTGAAGGTATATACCATTCCGCCGCCTATTATCATATTGTCGGCAAGGTCGAGCAGATGCTCGATTATCCCGATCTTGGTAGAGACTTTCGCCCCTCCGAGTATTACTGTCAGTGGACGTTCCGGGTTGCCGAGAACCTTGTCCAAAGCCTTGATCTCGGCTTCCATCAGGTAGCCGAACATCTTGTCATCCGGGAAATACGCGGCTATCAGCGCCGTGGACGCATGTGCCCTGTGTGCAGTTCCGAAGGCGTCGTTTACGTAGCAGTCGGCGTACGAGGCCAGTTTTGCGGTAAATGCTTTCTGGCTTTCTTTCAATGCGGCTTTTGCCTGTGCCTTTTCTTCGTCTGAGCCGAACTTTCCTCTCGGTTTGCCTTCTTCCTCGGCATAGAAACGCAGGTTTTCAAGCAACAACGCTTCTCCCGGTTTCAGTTCCGAGGCTTGCTTGTCTGCCTTCTGGCAATCCCCGGCGAACTGTACCGGTATGCCGAGATATTTCTCTATGCAAGGCAGCAGATGCCTGAGGGAAAGCCGGTCATCGACTCCGGCCGGCCTGCCGAGGTGGGACATGATTATGAGTGATCCTCCTGATGAGATGATTTTTTTTAGCGTAGGCATGGCCGCCCTGATGCGGGTGTCGTCCGTTATCTGAAGATTTTCATCGAGCGGGACATTGAAATCCACGCGCACAATGGCTTTCTTGCCGGAAAAATCATAAGTGTCAATATTTTGCATACAATCATCGTTTTGAAAATTCTATGCAAACATACACAGAAGCCGAGAGCAATGCAAATTTATTTGCATGGACAGGCTTCGTCCGGAGGGGCAGGGAGACCTCGGACTTCCGGACACGACGGGCGAAGCCTGTCATGCAAGCCGTAAGGCTTGCATTGCCGAGGCGTGAACCGTATCTGTGCCGCAGGCAAAACATACGCAGAAGCCGAGGAAGGCATGGCTTGCCGTGCAGAAGCCGAGAATTGCGCAGTATACCGTGCTGGAACCGGGAGGCCTCGGTCTTGTGCGAGGGGGGGGAAGTGCTACGGTTTCACGGCAAATTGGTTCACTTTCCTCGACAGGACGGACAATGGGCGGGCGGGGAATGCAGGCAGAATGACCGGAGGGGCCGATAGCGCGATTCCTCCCTCGGGGAAAGTGCTACGGTTTCACGGCAAATCGATTCACTTTCCCTGGAGCGAAATAACTGCATCTATTCTACGGCATCCTTGAGAGATCCTTGCCGGGAAAAGTGGGGAAAAGTACGTTGCACGATGTCGGATGTCAGGAGTGCCCGAACATAAAACCTATATAGATGCGCGGGCCGGTGACGAAGTCGTCGGCAGGATTGGTAACGTTGAGGAGATAGTCTATCTTCATCACTATATTGATTCTCGGAGTGACTGCATATTCGGCTCCGACAAAAGGGGCGATGGCTGCAAAACCGTATTTACGGTACGAAATGTTTTCTTCGGCAATATAGTCATCGCCGATTGTGGACATGATGGTGATGTTGGTTTGACTTCCGCCGCCGATCGTCCCTCCGGCAAAGAGACTCCATCTGCCTAAATTCCATACGCAGTCGGCAAGTATTCCTCCCCATCCGGTCTTGGCGTGGCTGTCATGTCTTCCGTAGTAAAGCGTAGATACATAACCTTCGGCTCCGATCCTGAAATGCCGGCCGAACATTAATTTTATCGCGCCTCCGATTCCTACGGGAGCGCCCCCGACTTTCTGCTTATGTACCGTACCTTGCAGGGAGGTTATGTTCAGATCCTTGCTTCCGACATATCCGGTATGGAGCATCATGCCTCCTGAAAATCCTCTGTATCCGCCTTGTCTCTTTTCGTATGCGGGTTTTCCCTCACGTTCCTTGTCGGTATTTCCCGGGTCGGCCGCCATTAGACAATCGGCTGAAAAAAGACAGGCGGCAAGTATGCCGGCAACCGTCAGTATCGTTCTGCATTTTTTCATCTCAGAAACCGGCCTGAAGCTGGGTGATTAGCAGATGTGACGACGGGATGCCTTTGTGTATTCCTGTGCTTTCAGGGGAACGCTGCTGGTATGCATACTGTACCTGAAGCCGGCATTTGCGGTAAAAGTTCCAGCTTAGCCCTATGATATGGTTGCGCTGCCAGTCATGCAATACGATTTTCCTGTCCAGATAATCTACCGATGCCACAATGTCTAAGAAACTTGCCGCATGGACGGTCAGCGTAGCGTATGCGCCACGGCTTTTTACCGAAGCGTCCGTCCCTTCCATATATTCTCCTCTAAGATAGACAGGACCGGCCTTTGCTTCAATTCCGGCGCTCCATCTGTTCCTCCGGTATGTATCCCCGGCCTTGAAGTTCCCGTATGGGCTGTCCTTCTTTGCTGTCCCTTCTCCAAAATAGACAGAACCGTGCAGTCTGAGGTTGCTGATTGGATTTATGGCCAGACTTGACGACAGGTCTTTCCTGTTGTTGGTCTCTGCAGTGTTGAACGGTTCTCCGTTGAAAACGCCTATCCTGTATTCAAAAAGGTTGTGGTTGTCCTGTCCGGTTTTCAGGAATGCGCCTCCGACTTCCAGTCCCAGATCCCTTCCGGCTCCCGCTCCGAAACATACATCGGAACCGTCGATTCCGGCAAGATACTGTACGGCCTGCGCGCCTCTTATTATTTCCAAGACCGAAGGCGACATGTTGCTTTCAATGGTAAACGGTGTCTTGTACTGTCCGAACCTGATGTAGAACGCATCCGCAGGGCGGTATCTGATGTACAACTCGTGCAGGTTGAATTTTGCCAGATCCGCCATGACGAAGATATCGAGATCCTTTACAGGTTTGATGTCGGCAATTATCATTGCACGATATAGGTTGAACCGGTTGAAAGCCCCGTTGTGCGCAATGTCGTATGTGTCATAATGGTACCCGATCTGGGCGTAACCGGTTACCGTGACTCTCTCGGAAAGAAACTCCAGAAGCTTTCCGCCTTTCGTGCCGTCTGTATTTGCGTTAAGGGTGTCTGTCGCCGCTGACAGACTGATATTTGCTATGGCAATCAGTATGATAGTGATGACCGTGGACTTCAGATGCATGTGTGTTGTTGTTGAGTGAGCGGCAAAAATAGGAAGAAGCCGAGAGAAGAACAAATAAATTTGTCCTTCCGAGGCTTCGGCTCCGAGGCTTCGGCTCCGAGGCTTCCAGGGCGTGAACCTTGTAGCTACGGCCACGGCAGGAATTAAGGCATGGCTTTGTAACTTGCTGTATGCTAATATATTGTAAAATATTAAGAAAAAATTGGCGTGGATTCTGATGCCTTATAAACGGCTCAGAATCCACACTTGTGTTTTGTGCCTTTTTTGCAACTCCTTGACGTTCTGTGTATTCGCGAGGTAGAGGTTAATTCCTGCCGTGGCCGCAGCGGCGAAAGACAACACTTCTAAATTGCACCCCAAAAGTTGGACAAAAAACTGTTGGGCTGCAGTTCACTTTTAAACAGCTTTTTTAGAAAATCAGCCCTATCCCCACTGCCGGTATTGCAGCCCAAAATCCTTTTTGTTCGATAATTAGCGGTGATACGTTGTATTTGATACCGATATCAAGAGACACCTTGTTGAAATTTATCACCATTCCCAATGACGGGACAAGATGCAATCCGGCATTTGTCTGATAGTATGTGTCGTATGTGTCCTTTCCCGGTGTAGGTTCTTCCGCATTTATGTAGCTCGGAAGCAGCACTGATACTCCGGCTTCAACACCTATATATCCTTGAACCTTCTTTTTTTCGGGATAAAACCATCGTCCGTGTGCCGCTATGTTTATATGATGCTCTATGAAGAACATAGAGTATTCGACACTCAACCCTGCATATAAATTGTCTTTAGGGAAAAATGCTCCGTGTGATGTGTGAAGAAAAAAACCTAACAAATCAATACCTAAAGTCGCACTTCCCATGTATTTAATCTTCTCTGAACCATGAGCAACGGATGGACGGTCGTCTTTCGATGCCGCATCATCTGTCTGTGCAAAAGCGATGAAAGGCAGAGCCAGTAAGGCCAATAAAATGATGATTCTTTTCATAGTTGTATCTGCTAATGGTTTAAATAATTCATGTCAATAGGATATAGTACAGGTCTTCGGTTTTAGAAATTTTTACATTTACGGGTGCAAGTTAAAAAAAATAGTTATCCGTCCAAGCAGACGATTGGAAAAATCTACAGAAAAATCTACAGAAAAATCTCAGAAAAGAATTCACGATTTGCGATTCGAGGTTTGCGATTTACGGAAATTACAGAAATTGCTGGAGCAAGTGCAAATTGCTATATTTGTGTAATAATCTGGGAATCAGTATGCTGTGAGGATTTAATTTAAGCCGGTATGCTCCACCAGATGTGTTTTTACATGCCTGCTGGAGCAACTAAAAATTGTTGATATTTTATAATTTGCACATTATCACCACGTTATAGCATAACAAATTAAGTCCTGTTGCTCCGGCAAATTCTGTTTTCCATAAGTTAGAAGCGTTAAAAATTCTAAGAAGCTGTTTAAAATTTTTTCTCAGAACATTTGAGACAGGCTTCCGCGCCAGGTTTTTGTCGTTTTTTGAGGAGAATAGCAGAGCTATTTTACGATAAAAACGGCGAAAACGTGCCGGAAAGATGTCA
>JADIME010000032.1 GCA_017694935.1 Candidatus Merdivivens pullistercoris | reverse complement strand
TTTTCGCTTAACTATTCAAAAAACGGCTTCAAAGCACACATTTACAAATGCGGAATAATGCTGCGTATCTCCCTGAAAGCCCAATAGTTTACATTATTCTTCCTAAATCCATCCGAAATCGGGCGAGTTTTCATATTTTTGCACAGTTTACATGCAAGGGTGGACACCGCCAACAGGCGGGTCATCGACTACGTGCTGTATGGTCGGATGCCGGGATGAAAGCGACTTTTGCTCTACCCATGAACTCCTCCGTAGATATAGTAATTTTTTTCAAAGGTGATTTTTCCCTTCAAAAAACGGATGTTAGTTAATTTTCATGCCTTTGCAGTGTTTACGAATAAAACACGATGGTTATGAAGGCATTGGATATAGCGAAAAAAGTTGTTGTACAGGGCTACAAACGAGGAGGGAGGTGAATTAATCTCGAACCCAAAATTACAGAAACTCCTGTATTACATGCTGGGATATCATTTGGCCGTATTCGATTCCCCTCTTTTTCGGTTGTTATAGCCGGGCAGGATGATAAGGTGCGGGAGGTCATTTGTCGTCGTAATGCCCCTCTACGGTCAAGACCAACACGGTAACTTTCTCCTCGTATATGTCATAAATCTGGCGGTCGTTTTTTGATATTCTTCTGGAATATGTTATCGAATCGCCTGATTTAAGTGGTTCGGGGTGTCCTGTCCCTGTCCTCGGATGCTCCATCAACTCATTAAGCAGCTTGACGAGCTTCTTTATTGCACGGGATTGGATTTCTTGTATTTCGATACGGTTTTTATCGCTATTTGGGTAAATTCAATCTTGTACAAGCTCATAGTGCTTCCAAAAACTTATTAAGTTCTTCCTTTGTAGTACAGGTCGTGACATTGCCCTCCCTGTATTGTCTGCGACCCTCTTCGAGCCTCTCTTCAAGCTCCGGGGAAAGGACAAAATCTTCTTCGTAAACGGGGGTCAGCATGTAGGAGACTTTTCCCCTGCGCCTGATTACCACCTGCTCCCCCTTGTCGGCGAGTGCAAACATGGATGCCTGCTTCTCCCGAAATTCTCTTGACGTGATCTGAATGACTGCCATAATTTTTATAATTTACATTGTGTACCAAAATTGGTACACAAACATAATGCCTTTTTCCCGAAACCGCCAAACTTTTTGCAAAAAATCAGTCTTACGAGTGAGTTTCCCCTCTCATGTATTGTTAGAAGCTGTTTAAAATTTTTTCAAAAGTTCTTTGTGGCATCCTTCCGGCACGTTTTCGCCGTTTTTATCGTAAAATAGCGCTGCTATTCTCCTCAAAAAACGACAAAAACGTGCGCGGAAGCCTGTCTCAAATGTTCTGAGAAAAAATTTTAAACAGCTTCTTAATTCCGTTCACAAAAATGTCTTCCGGTGTCCGGCAAGCAATGACAACCCAAAATATTCCGCATTCGTTTCAAAGCGTTCTAACTTCGCATCACGAATCCGTGACGGTCGCCGCCGCTTCTTTGCCGCATCGTGGAAACTGAAGGACTTTAAGTTTCGCGGTTTCCATGATGAACCTGTATGTCTTTTTCACGGCTCTCTGTATTTGTATACTATTCCGTTAAACGAGCCCTTTGACGTCCTCGGGGTTGTATGTAAGTATGACTTTTTCAAAGTCCTCAACGCCGTTGATTGTTATCCTTTCTTCCCCGGTTATCGTTCTTCCGCTTTTGAGGTGTATCTTCGCGAACCCGCTGAACGGCATGTTATTAATAAGTTCCTCGCCGGGGTATTTGAATTTGATGCTCTCCCCGTCCGTCACTTCCATGATTGTGACGAGCAAGGTGTCGTTGTTGTGCGTTATGAGCGTGTCTCTGCCCTGGTTTCCACGGCCGGTATCAGAAAATATAAGCCAACCCTATCTGCAGGTG
Organism: Candidatus Merdivivens pullistercoris; assembly: GCA_017694935.1. Taxonomy (GTDB): domain Bacteria; phylum Bacteroidota; class Bacteroidia; order Bacteroidales; family UBA932; genus Merdivivens; species Merdivivens pullistercoris. The sequence continues at coordinate 14,516 of JADIME010000032.1, read as the reverse complement.
GTTGCGGCGCATTGTGATTTTTTCAATCGTATCCGTGCCTTCGTGCCTGTTTATCCGCGACAGCCGGTTCACAAGGCCTAAATCATAATTTATCTTGACGCGGAAATGCCTGAACAGATCGACCGACACTCCGAAGCCTAACATGAAATCGAAACGGCTGTACGGTTTGTCAATGTCGAAAACTTCCCCGACCTGCCCCAGAAAATCGTAAATGTCTAATTTTTCATTCCCGTATTTGATCTGGGACGCCAGGCCTATGTTAAAAGAAGGTGTAAGGAAAACTCCCAGTCCGAAATTGTCGCTGATCCTGAAGATGTAATTGATGTCGATGGGGATGTTAAGATAATGTTCCTGAAAATTCATCCCTTCGTCTATGTTCCCGTTTACAAATTCGTATTGCAGCCCGGGTGCCACTCCGAGGCCTTTCCAAAGCCTTAGGTTGTAGTCGGCTTCAATATAAAAACCGTGTAGCGGAATGTCGAGGGGTTCCGTTTCGCCTTCCCCTCCGAACATCACGACGTTGTTGTAACCTGCGCCGATAGACGGCTGGGCGTGTGCGGCAGCCGCTGAAAAAGCCAGAAGGCATGCGGCGAGTAAAGATTTGAGAATCGTTTTCATAGCGTTAAAATTAAACAAAACTGTCAATTAGATGCACAAACGGCATGATCCGTTGCAGCATCTGGAGAAATAACTCTCTGTTTTCGCGAAGAAACATCGGAAATCATAAAAACGTGGCGGGTATATTTTACGTAATCGTCCTCAAGGCTGTATCTTTGCCTTTCAATACTCTCAGAAATAAAGGAAGCCGTGTCGAATCGAGGACACGGCTTCCGGGTAGTATGTCAGATGTAGAAAATCCGGCGTTTGAAAAAATCCGGACGGTTACTTATTCCTTGCCTCCTCCGAGTGCCTGGTACAGGGATATGATACCGTTGATTTCATCAAGCCTGTTGGCTATGACACTGATCTGGGCGTTCAACAGCGAGGTCTGGGCCGTCAGGATTTCAAGGTATGTGGTTGAACCGTGTTCCATAAGGCTCGTAGTGCTTTTGACTGCGGTTTCCAAGGCGTTCTGCTGCATTTCGTAGTATTCTCCCTTTTCCTTGGCGCCGTTGATTCCCGTCATCAGATTGTTTACTTCGATGCCCGCATCTATGATGGCCTGCCCGAATTGTATGGCGGCTTCTTCCTGCTGTGCCTTGGCAATCCTGAGCTGTGCCGTAAGCTGGCCGTTCTGGAAGATAGGGGCAAGCAGCGAGGCGGCTGCATTGTAAACCAATTCGGCGAAGTTAAGCGTGCCCGTGATCGTCAGTGACGGGTACATGTTCGACCTTGCCTGGTTTGTGCCGTAGAATGCTGCCTTGTAGGCGCTCTCTGCCTGCATTACGTCCGGCCTGTTGCCGAGGGCTATTGCCGGTATGCCGGCGGAAATGACTTCCGGTTCAGTCCATTCCGCAAGGCTCGCACGTGCTATAGGGCCGGATGGTATGCCTATGAGGGAGCATAGCGCGTTCTCGAGTTCCCTGATACTGGTCTGCATGTCCACCAACGAAGCTTTGACACCGTAGTAGTTGGCCTCTGTCTGCGCCACTGCCGCCATATTGTATGTGCCGGCATCCATGAGCCTCTTGGTCGTTTCAAGGCTTTCTTTCCAGTTGTGCTCTGTTTCCTGATAGATGGCGTATTGGGCATCGAGGGCCACAAGCGAATAGTATGTAGTCGCTATTGTCGCTATAAGCTGTGATCTTACGGCCTGCTCGTATGCCTCGCTGCTTTCCACCATTGCCGCCGCACGGCGTTTGGCATTGGTGAGGGAACCGAATATGTCTATCTGCCATGAAGCGTTCAAAGGCAGGTTCCAGCCCCATGTCTCACCGCCATGTTCCACCGAGCCGGCAACGCTGCCGCCCAATGAGGCGTTGAACGAAGGTATGTAGGCGAGTTTTGAAGCCTTCAGTGAAGCGATGGCTTCTTCGCACTGGAGTGATGCCACCCGTAGGTTGCTGTTGTTTTCCAGTCCCGCCTCGATGAGGTTTTGCAGGAGGGTGTCTGTGAAGATTTCCTTCCACTGCAACGAGGCAAGCCCGAGGGTGTCGCCCTGCGGTGCCGTGTATCCGGCACCGTAGGCATCTTCACGTATGTCCGTATCGACACGGTTTTCGAATTTTCCGTAGATTCCGCACCCTGAGACAGTGAAAACTGCCGCGGCGATTAATATGTATTTTATCGTATTTCTTATCATAATTCAATGAAAATCTATTTTTACATAAAAATCATTCGTTTCCTTTCTATTCGTTCAACTGTCCTGCATCGGATGCGGTTTCCGTGTGGGAGTGCCTTCTTCTGAAGAACCGTTCTTCCATCTTCTGGAATATCACGAACAGTACCGGTACCAGGAACAGCAATGCAAGCGTACCGATGAGCAGACCGCCGACAACGCCGATGCTCAATGCCCTGTTGCCGTTTGCACCCGCGCCGGACGAGAAGATAAGCGGAAGCATACCGAAGATCATACAGAGGGCGGTCATGAGGATAGGCCTCAGCCTGACTTTTGCCGCATCGTAAGCCGCGTCTTCAATGCCCATTCCCCTTGCCCTACGCGCCGAAGCGTATTCTGTAAGAAGGATGGCCGTCTTGGACAGCAGTCCGATAAGCATGATCACTCCGGTCTGCAGGTAGATGTTGTTCTCTATTCCGCAGAGTTTTGCGAAAAGGAAACTTCCCATAAGTCCGCAAGGCACGGCCAGTATGACGGCGAGCGGAACGAAATAACTCTCGTATAGGGCGCAAAGTATGAGGTAAATCAATACGATACACATTATCCACACCATAAGGGTGCCGGAACTTGTCGAAGCGGCTTCCTCCCTTGAGATACCGCCGTACTCATAGCCGTAGCTTGTAGGCAGTGTCTCCGCGGCTACTTCGTTGATTGCCGCGATTGCTTCTGCTGAAGTATATCCTTCAGCCATCATCACGTTCACGGAGATACTGTTGAACAGGTTGAAACGGCTTAGGGTAGGGGAGCCGAGCACTTTCTCGATTTCAACGAACTGGCTCAGAGGGGCCATCTCGCTTCCGCTTCTCAAATATATTTCGTCCAAAGCCGATTCGTCAAGCCTGAAATCAGCGGGAGCCTGCAACATTACCCTGTACACTTTGGAGAACCTGTTGAAGTTGGATACGTACGAGCCTCCGAAATAGCTTCCCATCACGCTCAGCACGGTGCTTGGCGAAACTCCGGCCATCTTGCATTTCGCGGCATCGATTTCAAGCCTGTATTGAGGATAATTGATGTTGAAGGAACTCATGGCCGCAAGTACTTCGGGCCTTTCGTTCAATGCCGCGAGGAATCCGCGCGTATTGGCATAGAAATCTTCGATCCTTCCGCCCGAACGGTCTTGCAGGTAAAGTTCTACCGCGTTACCGCTGCCGTATCCCGGGATAAGTCCCGGAGCCATGACAATCGAAGTGGCGCTCTTGAGCTGTTGCAAGGCTGCCGTTATCTTTCCTGTCAGTACCGACGACGAGTGCTCCTTGCCTTTCCTCTCGTCCCAGTCTTTCAGTTTGATGATGACGGAACCGAAGTTCGGCCCTTGTCCGCCGATCATGCTGTAACCTGCCACTTTTGAGTAACTTTCGATTTCCGGGAACTGCTTCAGGATTTCCTCGGCCTGGTCCATTATCTTCGACGTTTCGTAGAGTGATGTTCCAGGAGCGGCTTCGACGCTTACGAACAATGAGCCGGTATCTTCATTAGGCACAAGTCCTGTCTTTGTGTCGCGGAGCAGGAAGAAGAATACGACGAGGGCGCATCCGATGATCCCCAATGCAAGCGCTTTCTTTTTGAGGAAGAATTTCACCCCGTTCTGATATTTCTTGGATATTGCGGAGAACGAGGCATTGTATGCCGTGCGCACCCTGTCCGAGAAAGTCTTCCTTGTCCTTGTCTTGTCGGTAGGGGAGAGCAGCAGGGCGCACAATGCAGGGCTGAGGGTAAGGGCGTTGATTGCCGATATGCCGACCGCCACCGCCATGGTAAGTCCGAACTGCTTGTAGAACACTCCGGCCGTTCCTCCCATGAACGATACCGGGATGAACACTGCCATGAACACGATGGTTGTCGTGATTACGGCGGCCGTCACGTTATGCATGGCGTTCACAGTGGCCTCGTAAGGCGATTTCACGCCGCCGTCGAACTCCGACTGCACGGCCTCGACGACCACTATGGCGTCATCGACCACCGTTCCTATGGCAAGAACCAGTGCGAAGAGGGTAAGGATATTGACGCTGAATCCCAGAATATACATGAATGCGAATGTACCTACAATCGCGACTATCATGGACAACGTAGGGATCAGGGTTGAACGGAAATCCTGCAGGAAGAAATATACCACGAGGATAACCAGAAGGATCGCTTCGAGGAGGGTCTTGATCACTTCATGGATGGAAGCGTAAAGGAAGTCGTTGGAGTTTCGCAGTATCTTTATGTCAAGACCGGCGGGAAGCTCGGTTTTAACCTGGTCGAGCAAGGCCTCGATGTCCTTGATGACTTCGGTCGCATTGGTCCCTGCAATCTGGAATACCATGAACTGGACTCCAGGATGCCCGTCCACTTCGCCGTTGTAGGCGTAGCTTTCCGCCCCGAGTTCAACATCGGCGACGTCTTTCAATCTGACGATGTTTCCGTCCCCGTCCGCCTTGATTACGATGTTCTCGAATTCCTCGACGCTTTCAAGACGTCCTTTGTAACGTATGGTATATTGGAACGAGTTCTGTGAGTTTTCACCGAAATTGCCGGCAGGGGCCTCGATGTTCTGCTCGCTGAGAGCCGTGGTTATGTCGCTCGGCATCAGGCCGTATTGCGCCATCACGTCCGGTTTCATCCAGATACGCATACTGTACGAGTTTCCGAGGGTCATCACATCGCCGACACCGGAAACACGCTTGATGCGCGGCTCGATGTTTATGTCTACATAGTTGGAAATGAAGTTCTCGTCATACCTGTCGTCCGGGCTGTAGACTGCACCGATGATAAGCATGCTTGTCTGTCTCTTGTATGTGGTCACACCGATCTGTGTCACTTCGGCAGGCAGAAGTCCCTGTGCGGTACTTGCCCTGTTCTGGACATAGACGGCTGCCATGTCCGGGTCCGTGCCCTGTTTGAAGTAGATGGTGATACGCGCGCTTCCGTCGGAAACCTCGGAAGTCATGTATGTCATGTTCTCCACGCCGTTGATGGCTTCTTCGAGAGGCACTACGACACTCTTTTGCACAGCCTCCGCGCTTGCGCCCGGATAACTTGCGGAAACGGATATCGTAGGAGGCGCTATGTCAGGATATTGCTCCACCGGGAGCGATTCAAGGGCAACAAGACCGAGCAGCACCAGCAATATGGATATTACCGATGACAGTACGGGCCTTTTTATGAAATCCGATACTTTCATGCCGTTATTCCTCCGTCGTTGCTGCCGATACGGTTATGCCGTCCCTGAGAAGCCCGGCTCCTTCGGCTACTATTACGTCTCCAGGTACCAATCCTTCGGTCACGATATATTCACGTCCGTTGTTCTGCGGGAGCACCTTTATCTGTGTTCCGACGGTCTTTCCGTCCACGACCTTGTATGTGATGGTCTTGTCCTGCAATTCGGAAGTTGCCGCCTGAGGTATGACTATGCAGCCTTCGTATGTCACAGGGATTATCACGCGTCCGCTTGCGCCGCTGTGGAGCAGTTTGTCGCTGTTGTCGAATACCGCCCTGAGGCTTGCAGTTCCGGTAGCGCGGTCGATTACGCCGCTGATGCTTTCGATACGCCCGGTTTTTTCATAAATGGAACCGTCGCTGAGTTGGAGCCGGATGTCAGGCATCTCTTCGAGCGTGGCGTCCAACGAGCCGTACTGTTTCAGCAGGCTGAGCAACTGTGTCTCGTTGAATGAGAAATACACGTACATCTGGGAGTTGTCCGAAATCGTGGTAAGCGGCTGTGCCATCGCGGAACTTACCAATGTTCCCTGCCTGTAAGGGATTGTCCCCACGACTCCGTCCGCAGGGCTGCTTACAGTAGTATAGGAGAGGTTGTTTTCCGCATTCACCCTTTGGGCCTCGCATTGCGCGAGGGTGGCTTTCGCCGTGAGCAGGGCATTTTCGGCAGATTGCAGTTCGAATTGTGAAATGACCTTTTCATCGAACAGTTTCACTTTGCTGTCGTATGTCAGTTGTGCTGTAGCCACGCCGGCCTCCGCTGCCGCCACATTGGCTTCCGCCGTCATGAGGGCCGCCTTGTAAGGCACTTGGTCTATTATGAACAGGATGTCTCCTTTCCTGACTTTCTGCCCTTCGGTCACGCATACTTTGGTAATCGTTCCCGATACCTGAGGATATATGTCAATGTCCTGACGTCCTCTGATCGTGGCCGAGTAACTACTTTCAACTGTCCTTGAGGTGGTGTCGACGGTGTAAGTCTTGTAGGATGCCGTCCTTTTCCCTTCCTCGTTTCCGCTTCCGCATGAGACGGTCAATGCAGCCAATAGCAATGCTGCCGGAACTAACACAATTTTTCTCATATTACTGTTTTATTTTCGTATTCATAAATGTGCGTGCAAATATCCCTCAATTTTTTTACCACAAAAAATCAATTTTTTTCCGAATTGGAATAATTTTTGTTTAAAACTCACTAATTTCAATTTAAAAGGAAAATATGGACAATCACGATGATATGCTGCAACTGAATGCGCTTTCAAGGCATTTCAAGATAAAATTTACAGTGACGGGCTTTTTTCTCGGAAAGTTGGACAGGGAGGCTTTCGCTTCCGCCGGCAAGGCTTCGCCCGTATGCCGCGGGCTGTCCATATTCATAATTGTAACCAAGGGCAATGCCAGACTCGTGGTCGACGGAAAAAGCGGCAAGGTGACGGCCTCGGGGACGAACCTTGCTTTCATAAGGCCCCATTCCACGCTCAACTCGCTCGTTCCCAGCCATGACTGCGACGGGGTAGTCATAGCTTCGAACGATTTTTTCATGGTAGCCAACATGACTTTCATCAAATTCCGTCCCGATCTTCCGTCGGATTTCATGCTCGGCAGCGGGGCCTCCGTCTTTTCGATTGAAAAAGACAAGATAGAGTCCCTTTCATGGAATTTCATGCGTTTCGTGGCCAACATGAGAGACAAGGACCACCTGTACTGGGGAGAAAAACTGAGGCTTAACTCAATCGAGATATACCTTGAAATATTCGATATCATCAGCCGTGACGTCAAGCTGCGCAATGTAAAGGAAGAGTCGCGCGCGGGAGACATATTCAAGCGTTTTTTCATGTCTGTAAATAAAAACATAACCGTCCACAGGGAGGTGGGATACTATGCGGAAGAACTGTGTGTCACGCCCAAGTACCTCAATGTGATATGCAAGAAAGTCACTAACAAGAACGCTTCTTCGGTCATTGACGACGTGGCGGTCATGACAGCTTCCAGCCTTTTGAGGGATTTCTCCCTCTCCATAGGCCAGATTGCAGGGATGCTGAGTTTCAAGGGGCAGGCGGCCTTTACCAAATTTTTCAAGAAGATGACCGGCCTTACCCCGACACAGTTCAGGTACGAGTATTAGGCGCAAAGGCAAAGGAAGCGATTTCTTTGACAGTCCTTGCGACGTTGGCGAGTACGTTTTCTTTATTCATGGCCTCTTCCAAAGTTACGGGGCCTGATTGTACTGGGAATACCGCCGTGGCGCCCGACTCTCCGAGTATGCGGCGTTCTTCCGCTGTCAGCCCGTATTTGCCGCAGAGGACGATTGCCCTGGCTCCGGAGGCCTTGGCTGCCTTGCATATCCCGCTGGCGGCCTTTCCCATGAGGGTCTGCCCGTCTACCCGGCCTTCCCCGGTGAACACCATGTCCGCATCTGCAATGGCGTCGCGAAGTCCCGTTATGTCCATCATGATTTCTATTCCAGGTCTTGTCGTGGCGTTGAGGAAGGCCGAAAGTCCTCCGCAGATTCCTCCTGCCGCTCCTGAGCCCGGCAGCCGGGAAATGTCTTTGCCCGTGGTCTTCAGGATTATCCCCGCGTAGTGCCTTAATCCCTCATCCAATGCGGCGATATCTTCTTGCGAAGCCCCTTTCTGTGCGGCGAACACGTATGCCGCGCCTTGTCTGCCATAGAATACCGTATCGACGTCACATCCGAGCGTAAAACGGCATTTGTCAAGTCCGGGCAAAGCCCCGGAACGGTCTATGGAATTTATCCGCGCAAGGTTTTCTCCGACAGGTTCCAGAACGTTGCCTTCGGCATCCCTGAAAACATAGCCCAATGCGGAGAGGATGCCTGTCCCGGCGTCATTGGTCGCAGTCCCTCCGAGCATCAGCAATATGTGCCTGCAACCATGACTGATGGCGGCCGCGATTTGCTCGCCTGTGCCGAATGAAGTCGTTTTCATGGGGTCGCGCTCGGTAGGGGAGAGCAGGGTGAGGCCGCTTGCGGCCGCCGCCTCTATCATAGCAGTACCGTCCGGGCAGACTGCATGGCCCGCTTCAATGCATCGCATCAGCGGGTCGTGGCTCGCGGAAGTCTTCATTGTCGCGCCGCTATGAGAGGCAAGCAGGGATTCGATGCAGCCTTCGCCTCCGTCGGCGACAGGGAAACACTTTGTTTCCGCATCGGGGAGGATCTCGAGGAAGGCTCTCGAAGCGGCATCGGCGAGGGCCGCCGACGAAGCAGAACCTTTGAACGAATCGAATGCGAAGACGGCTTTCATATTATCCCGTAATGTCTCAGTCCGTTGTATATCCCGTCTTCATCGACGGAAGAGGTCACATAATCCGCCGCAGCCTTTACATCTTCGGCGGAGTTGCCCATGGCTATGCCTGCCCCGACCGCTTTCAGCATTGATATGTCGTTGCCTCCGTCTCCGAAAGCCATGCATTCCTCTATTCCGAAGCCGAAATGGGATGCCACGGCTTCTATGCCTTTGGCTTTGTCTGTTCCTTTGGGGATTACGTCCATGAATACCGGAGACCATCTGCACGAGCTGCATCCGGGAAGGAACGGCATGATTTCCTCTTCCTGTCTCGTATTGACGACAGGACTGATCTGGAAAATTTCGTCACCGGACATTTCGTGCGGGCCGTCGCAATCCTGCATGTCCGGAAGGTTCAGAAGATTGCCCACGATTATGCTCATCTTTTCGTCCTTGTTGGCCACGTAGATGTTTTTCTTGCCTATGAACATGGCGGAAAATCCCATTTTCCCGGAGAAGTCCCACATTTTTTCCACGTCCTGCACCGGGATGGTCCTTTTTACCAACACGGTGTCTCCCGAAAAACAGTTGGCGCCGTTGGTCGTGACATACCCGTCGATCAGGCTTTCTATGGAGCGTATGTTGTCTATCAGCTGCACAGGCCGTCCTGTGGATATGAAAATAAGGCAACCCGCTTCCTTTGCGGAGCGGATTGCCTTTATCGTGGATTCCGGCACGTTGTGGGTCTTGAAACTCACCAAAGTGCCGTCTATGTCGAAAAATATGGCTTTAATCATTGTCCTTGTTTAAAGCGGTGATGACGTTTTTGTCCCTGCAACTGAATACTATCCTTTTTTCCGTTCCCGTTTTGGGACTTGTCATGGTCACCATTATCAGGTTTTTCCTTTCAGTGGCGCACAGTATGAAACTGCCGGTGTACGGACTCAGATATTTTCCCCAGTATCCGCAGAATCCGTTGCTTCCGAACAGTTTTGAGGCCGTTTCCATAAAATCGTCGGGCAGTTGTCGCGCCGAGACTATGCTGTCCAGCGGGATTGTGTGTTTTCCGGCCAATTTCCGGATAACCAGAACATCCCCTCTCAACTTGATGCGGTACGGTACGAACAGGGCGGAAAGCATTATGTACAGCAGGAAAACCGATGCAAGGATATAGGCCAAAGGCAGGCCGATGGTCATCACCATGGAATATATCAGGAGCGCTCCCGCCACGGCGAGCGAGGTCAGGATGATATTCAGTGCGTCCCAATGGAATCTTATCGTAAAAATATTGCCGTTCATTTCTTTAATGTTTTCCCATCGGGAATCCCGATGCAAATATTCTGCCAGCCCTCCGCCGCCTTTCATTCATGTCCCGTTGCCGCATCGCGCCGCATTATGCCGCATCACGTTCCGGTCGCGGCATCCGGAGCCATTACAGGTAATCCTCGAAATACATCGTGACTTTGTCCATCAGGTGTATCCTGTCCCTTCCCATCACATTGTGTTCGGCGCAAGGGTAAGGGAAATAATCCACCTGGACATTGTTTTTGATACATTCCCTGATGAAGCTCAGGCTGTGTTCCCAAAGCACGGTATAGTCTATCGCGCCCTGACAAATCAGGAGTTTTCCTTTGAGGTCTTTGGCTTTGTTTATGAGGCTTGTCTTGGCATAGCCTTCAGGATTGGTCACCGGGTTGCCCATGTACCTTTCGCCGTACATTACCTCGTACCATTTCCAATCAATTACGGGTCCTCCGGCCACGGCTACCTTGAATATTTCAGGATAATTGGTTATCAGCGAGATGGTCATGAACCCGCCGTAGCTCCACCCATGTACTCCGATGCGGTCTTTGTCCACGTACGGAAGCGAAAGGAGCATTTCGATGCCTTTCATCTGGTCGGCCATTTCCGCCTGTCCGCATTGCCCGTAAATCGCCTTCTCGAATTCGGCTCCCCGGTTGCTCGTTCCCCGGTTGTCCTGTATGTACACTACATATCCCCTTTGGGCCATGTACATTTCCCAAGTGCGCAATTCTCCGAGCCATGTGTTGCGTACCATCTGTGAGTGAGGCCCTCCGTAGACATAGACTATGACCGGGTACTTCTTCGAAGGATCGAAGTCTTTCGGTTTGATCAGCCTGTAATAATTGTCGTATGCCCCGTCGGCGCTTTTGACCGTGCCGAGTTCTATCTCTCCGTATGCAAAATCCTTCACAGGATCTTCCGCGGCCAGAAGCGTCTCGGATTTTTTGCCGTCGGACGAGTTCAGAGTAATCACCATTGGCGTGTCGAGGCTGCTGTATTTGTCGATGAAGTATTTTCCGTCAGGGCTGAGGCTGATATTGTGCCAGCCTTCTTCCCGGGTCAGTCTCGTCGTTTTCCCGTTCTTCAGATTGATGCTGAACAAGTGGTTCTCTATCGGCGAGACTTCCGCTGATGTGTAGAAAACGTTTTTCCCGTCCTGTCCTATGTATGCGACATCGGCATCCGTCTCGGTAAGCCTCTCGATGTTTCCGTCGGTGTCGCAGAGGTACAGGTTCTTGTAGCCGTCGCGGTTGTCAGTGGCATAGATGAACCTGTCATTCGAGCCTTTAATGAAATAAAGCGGGTTGAGCGGCTCTACGAAGCGGTCGTTGTGTTCTTCCAGTATGGTTTTTACAAAATCTCCCGTGGTAGCATCGTACATGTTGAGCTTCATGTTTTTCTGTGCCCTGTCAAGTACTTGTATGAACAGGTGTTTGTCATCGGGGGACCATGTGATGTTAGTCAGATACTGGTCGTAGCCGAAATCGTCGGCCTTTACGAATACCGTGCTGTTCGCGGCAGGGTCATATATGCCTACCTGAACGTTCTCGGAAGCCATTCCTGCCATAGGGTATTTTACTTCGAAAAGGCTTCCTGTCCTTGTGTTTATGTCCAGAAGGGGAAACGAGGTGACGAGGCTCTGGTCTTTCCTGTAGAATGCGAGTTTCCTGCCGCTTTCCGACCAGAAGATGCCGTTGGTGATGCCGAATTCGTTGCGGCTTACGAATTGCCCGTTCACGATGTCCGGGTCTTCATCATCCGTCACAGGGCATACGTTGCCGTTGCTGTCGCATAAATACAGGTTGTTGTCTATCGTGAAGGCATAGTAGCCTCTCCCGTTGGGGGTTATGTTCATCGCTCCTGAAGGCGGCGTGAATTTGCCGGTAAGGATATTGTCTTCCACGTTTACGGAAATCATGTACCCGTTGTAGGCGAACAGTATTTCGTTTCCGGATTTCCATATATAATAAGGAAAACTGTCCATGTCGGTCCCGGCTGCAGCGTTCAATGTGCCGGTGTCGGTTATGACGGACTGTTCTCCTGTGGCCGCATCGATTCCTACAAGGGCGTTGTCTTGGACGGTAGTGTATGTCGAAGTCCCCGGCCTCCATGAATAAGATCTGTTTTCCGGCCTTATTCCGATGCCTAAAACGGCTTCTTCCATTGTTAGCAGGCGGTCGGAGTCCTTGTTTTCACTTCTCGTCCCGATTGTCCCGGTCTGTGCGAATAGTTCGGCGCACAATAATACAGACGTCAAAGTCAAGAGCAATTTTTTCATGATACGATTGAAAATTTTATGTCAATTCAACAAAAATCTGATTTGCGGGCAAAGATAGGAAATATTTTTATGGCTTTCAGTTGTATTGTTTGCCGGTTTTGCCTATTTTCGCACGAATTTTTCGGAACAACGGTTAAAATTGATTATATAATGAAACATTCTTTTGTTTTGCCTCTATCGATGGCTTTATTGCTCGCCCTTTCATCATGCGGCGGCAGAGATGCCGCTCTCGGAAGCGGACTGCATTTGGAAAACCTTGACACTACTGTCGTGCCGGGTACGGATTTTTACCACTATGCCTGCGGCGGATGGATCAAGAACCATCCTCTCTCGGACCAATACGCCCGTTTCGGCTCTTTCGACCAGCTCGCGGAAACCAATACGGAACGTATAAACGGGCTTATCGAGGAGATAGCGGCCGACAAGACGGCGGAAGGCCCTGAAGCAAAAGTCGGGATGCTTTACAATATAGCCATGGACAGCGTGAAGCTCAATGCGGACGGGGCCGCTCCGATGGCAGGCTACCTTGCAAGAATCGATTCCGTGAATTCAAACGAGGATTTGCAGGCCCTGGCGGCTGTCATGATGCGCGAGATGTTCGACCCTTATTTCCTTGTTTACGCTTCGATCGATGAGAAAAACAGCGGTGAAAACATCCTGCAGATAGCCCAGTCGGGACTTTCGCTCGGGAACAGGGATTACTATCTGTCGGATGATGAGAACAATAAGAACATCCGCGACAGTTATGCCCGCCATATTGCCAAGATGTTCGGACTGGCAGGATTTTCAGAAAACGAGGCCCTGAAGGCTTCGGAAAGCGTCATGCGCGTGGAGACCGCTATTGCGGAGTCGCATTTTGACAACCTCACGCTCCGCGACCCGTACCGAAATTACCACAAGATGTCATTCGCGGATTTTAAATCCAGGTTTTCCGGCATGGACTGGGATTCGTTCATGTCCGCACTCGGCGCTCCGTCGGTGGACTCTCTGAACGTTTCGCAGATAGAGCCTCTTGACAAAGCGGTAAGCCTGCTGACGGAAGGCAATATCGATGATCAGAAAAACTATCTGAGATGGAAGGTAATAGATGCTGCCGCTTCATACATGAGCGACGATTTCGTGGCCATGAATTTTGACTTCTACGGCAAAATCCTTTCCGGGCAGAAAGAAAACAGGCCTCGTTGGAAACGTGCGGTAGGGACGGTGAACGGTGTCCTCGGCGAGGAAGTGGGACGGATGTATGTGGAAAGGTATTTTCCTCCTCAGGCGAAAGAACGCATGCTGGCGTTGGTGGGCAATCTGAAAGAGGCTCTCGGTGAAAGGATCTCCGCTTTGGACTGGATGAGCGACTCCACGAAGGCCAAGGCATTGGACAAGCTGTCCACTTTCTACGTGAAAGTCGGCTATCCTGACACATGGAGGGATTATTCAGGCCTTGAAATAAAATATGATTCATATTTTGCCAATATCATAAGGGCCAATGTCTTTGAATACGATTACATGATGTCCAAGGCAGGAAAACCGGTGGACAGGACGGAATGGCAGATGACTCCGCAGACCGTCAATGCGTACTACAATCCTACCACCAATGAGATTTGCTTCCCTGCCGGCATTCTCCAATACCCGTTCTTCGACATGGAAGCCGACGATGCGTTCAACTACGGCGCGATAGGTGTAGTGATAGGCCATGAAATGACGCACGGCTTCGATGACCAGGGTCGTCTGTACGACAAGAACGGCAACCTTTCCGACTGGTGGTCTCAGGAGGATGCGGACAATTTCAAGTCAAGGGCGCAGGTGCTTGTGGACTGGTTCGATGCCATAGAGGTCCTTCCGGGGCTTCATGCCAACGGCTCGCTTACCCTTGGTGAGAACATTGCCGATTTCGGAGGTATCCAGGTCGCTTTCCAGGCGTTCCGCAATGCAACCGCTTCGGCACCTCTGCCTGTGAAGGACGGTTTTACCCCTGAGCAGAGATTTTTCATAGCATATGCAAACCTTTGGGCTACCAACATACGTGACGAGCAGATACGTTATCTGACCCAGATGGACGTACACTCGCTCGGAGAATGGCGCGTGAATGCGATCCTTCCTCATGTGGCTGAGTGGTATGAAGCATTCGGCATAGATGCCGGCGATGCTATGTACCTCGCTCCTGAAAAGAGGGCTTCTATCTGGTAGGGATTATACCATAAGAATGGTCTTGGCC
>JADIME010000031.1 GCA_017694935.1 Candidatus Merdivivens pullistercoris | reverse complement strand
GGTATCTTGTTGCCGTCGTCGTCAAGGATGAAATCGGTCGTGCCGTCGGCATTTTCGTATGCCCAATAGTATGTGCCGTCTTCCTCAACAACGGTTATTGAAGGAGGGGTGAGGCCGTCCTCGCCGTCCTGCCCGTTGCGGATGGTTATTGATGTGCCGTCCGAGAAGTTGATGGTCCAGCTGCCATCGCCGTTATCCACGACATTGTTCACAGTTACCGATGAATCGAGCTTGGAAATGATGTCCTGGAGCGACGCTATGTCGCCCTGCACCTGTTCCTGGAAGTCCTCCAGTGCTTCCACGCGGGAAGTCAGGTCATCGATTGAGTTCTGCAATTCGGTATCGTCGAAAGTACACGATGAAAGGCATCCCGCAAAAAGCAGGAGAGATAAAGCCGTCACTGACATAGGACGGATGAAACGGTGTGAAAAATTCATATAACAAATAACAATTAAAAAACACATTACTCCGGAACCGCCGCATCCGGCATCATACCATGGCGAGCAGCACAAGCAACTGCGCGACAAGCACGCGCATGAACATCGCTATAGGATAGACCGTAGCGTATGCAGTCGAAGGATAGGCCGAACCGTATGCTTCATTCGTAAAGGCCAATCCCGGAGGACTTGTATAACTTCCGGCCATGAGACCCATAATCTGGTAAAAATTGAGTTTCATCAATCCGCGGCCGACAAAACCCACTATCAGCAACGGTACCATTGTGATGATAAAACCGTAAATCACCCACATATAACCGCCGTTTACAATGGTATCGACGAAATTTTCCCCGGCTGCCAGACCCACCGCGGCGAGAAAGAGAGCAATGCCTATCTCGCGGATCATCTTATTGGCACTGACCGTAGTATAAGTAGGCAGCTTGAAATGAGGTCCGTATCGGCTCATGATTATCGCGACGATGAGCGGGCCGCCGGCAAGCCCGAGTTTCACAGGCTGAGGAATACCCGGGAAAATGAACGGTATTGAGCCGACAAGCACTCCGAGGGCTATCCCGATAAAAATAGGTATCAGATTCGGTTCCCTGAGCTCGTCCATAGAGTTGCCGAAAAGTTCCGAAGCCTTGTTTATCGCCTCTTCCGTGCCTACCACCGTAAGACGGTCGCCGAGTTGCAATTCGAGGTTAGGGGAAGGCACTATGTCCACATCCGCACGGTTCACTCGCGTAATGCTTATGCCGTATGAAGAACGCACCTTCAGGGAGCCGAGAGTTTTCCCGGTAAGTTCCCTCTTCGTAATAATCAGGTGCTTGTATACGTGCGACGAATCTATCCTCTCCCATTCGGCAAACGGCATGTCAATCTGCGCCCCGAAAAAGGCCGCTACCGCGTCAGCAGAGGATTTGGAGGTAATCACGAGAGCCTTGTCGCCTTCATCGACGATTGAATCGGAAGACGGCATTTCGGCCTTGCCGGTGGAAGCCTTGTACAATCGGGACACCACGTATTTTTTCCCTATGTATTTATCTATCTCATAAAGCGTTTTGCCGAAAATCGCCGGATTCTTTATTTCGACCGCAAGACGCCTTGCCGAATCAAGATTGACACTGGCGGCATCCATGCGTTCCTTTTCATCTTTTACTTTTATATGGAACACTCCCTTTATCAGCAGGATGGAGCCTATTACCCCAAGCACGCCGAGAGGATAGGCCACAGCGTATCCCGTGGCTATGTTGTCGGCCATCGCGGCAGCCATGTCCTGATTGACACCCAACGCGGCCTGAGTGTCGATATATGTCTGCTGGGCGGCACCGAGACCCGGGGTATTGGTAACCGCACCGGACATGATGCCGACCATGGTAACCAGATCGGTACCGGTGACCAGATGGATTACATAGGCCGTCAGGGCTGCAAGAAGCACTATCACTATCGCAAGGAGATTCAGTTTTATCCCGCCCTTCTTCAAAGACGAGAAGAAACCCGGTCCTACCTGCAGGCCGATGGAATATATGAAAAGAATCAGCCCGAATTCCTTTACGAAATGCGACGTGGCCGAATCGACCCTCATCCCGAAATGGCTTGCGAGGATCCCGACAAAAAGCACCCAGGTAATGCCCAAAGACACGCCTTTTATCTTATAACGGCCGAGCATTATGCCTATTGCTATCACCAATGATATAAGAAACAATGAATGGGCAACCCCGCTGCCTACGAAAAGTTCCTCTAACCAATTCATATACTATTCTTTAAACCTTATCAGCGAAACGAATACCGATTTGTCCCCGATACGGCCTTCTACATAGTGGCCGTTTTCATTTTCACACCTGAATATGGATACGCAGTCGCCCGGTTTCGACTCGTGGTTGAAATTTATCGTGAAATCGAGCACTTCCCTGTTCAAAGCCACCTCGCGCTCTATCGCATCCATCGCCCAGCCCATGTACGAGGCATTGTTGGCATGTCCGTTCATGTCTATGTCCGAATATGAAACGATGTGGTCGGCGACATGCACCTGCCCTTCCCGTGGCATTGCCACTTTCTCGGCAGAATGCTCCACCGCGCTGTCCTTGCATACGGATCCGTCATTGTCTATGGAAAAATGCGCCCTTGTGAACTGGCGTGTCTCGATGTTCACTATCACCCACGAACTCGTGGCCGCGACGGCGACATTGCCGTCTTTGTCGATAATCTGGAAATCCCTTATGGACATGATCCTTTCCAGCCCTTTGTGCCACGTCCTCAACGTCACCACATCCCGCCATTTCGGAGGATTGACGAACCGGGCATAAAAACGGGTCACGACCCAGGCCAGATTACGTGATATGAAATCTTCATAGCCGAAATGCAACTGCTCGGCATGAAGCTCAGCCATCTCCTGCGCCCAGTCCATGAACGACTTAGGACGGAGAACCTTGTTGGCGTCGGTCTCAAAGCATGCGACCGTATGCGTTCTTTCCAAAATCTTATTATCCATATTCACATTCGCAAATCCATGCGGCCGCAAAGGTACAAAAAGAAATTATGACTATTTTTGTTTTTTGAATACTGTTTTTGATTTTTCATAATTAAAGAATCAAAACATTCCTGATTTTCATAAAACAGTTAATAATTATAAGAAATGCCATCAATCGCCGTCGTAATCCTCAACTGGAACGGAATCGGATTCATGAAAAAATTCATTCCGGGAGTAGTTTCATCATGTAAAAGACTGGGCGAAGCCAGACCCGGCTGGACCGCACGCACAATAATCGCCGACAACGGTTCCACGGACGGTTCCGTAGAGTGGATGAAAACCCTCGGGGAAGATGTCGGGACACTGTTTTTCGACAAGAACCACGGATTCACCGGAGGGTACAACAAGGCATTCAGGGAACTCGGCGGCACTGGCTTCCGTGCAAATGACACGGGAGACAACGCGCCTTGCGGGGAATACGATTATTTCCTGCTCCTCAACTCCGACATAGAAGTCACCGGAGACTGGCTCATTCCATTGGCGGAATGGATGGAAACACACCCGTCATGCGGTATTGCCTCCCCGAAACTGAGAAGCCATGGAGAGCGTTCCGAATTTGAATACGCCGGAGCCGCCGGAGGGTTCATCGACCGTTGGGGCTTCCCGTTCTGCAGGGGAAGGGTAATGTCCGACATTGAAACCGACAACGGACAGTATGACCGGCCATGCATGACTTTCTGGGCGACAGGAGCCGCAATGATGGCAAGACGGGAGGTTTACAGGCAATGCGGAGGGCTCGATGAAGCGTTTTTCGCACACATGGAAGAGATCGATCTGTGCTGGAGGGCGCAACTGCTCGGATGGCAGGTCTGGAACGTGCCGCAATCCACAGTCTTCCATGTAGGCGGGGGAGCCTTGCCGAATGAATCCCCGAGGAAACTCTACCTCAATTTCAGGAACAACCTGTTCATGCTGCACAAGAACCTGCCTGCCCGCAAGAGGGGTCTCTTCATATTTTTCCGCATGCTGCTCGACGGGGCGGCGGGAGCGGTTTACCTGCTTAAAGGAAAAGGGAAATATTGCAAATCCGTAATAGATGCGCATCGCGATTTCCGCAGGATGAAAAACGGCCTTGCCATATCCCCGCGCAGGCCGGCCGAAGAGCTTGCAAAAGCCGGGATAACAGACAGAAACGGACGTCTCCGTACTGTCTGGCACGGCAGCATACTGTTGCCTTTCGGGAACAGGAAGAGGTTTTTCAGAGGACTTGAGACGGCCGCTTGCTGTCCCTCAGAAGGAAAATGACCGGAAACTGGAAATAGAGTTTGACCGGATTGCCGTCCTTCAGAGCCGGTGTCCATTTCGGAGACATGGATATTATCCTCACGGCTTCGGCATCCAAATCCGGAGCGACACCCTTAGCCACGGTAATATCTGTCAAATATCCATTTTCACCAACAGCAAAGTTTATCACTACCGTACCTTCCGCACCTCTTCCCAATGCCCCTTCCGGATATTTCAGATTGGACGAAACCCATTCCTTGAACGAATCCGCACTCTCTCCCAAAAACCTCGGCAACTCATCAATATAGTCAATCTCGAAAGTCTGGAGGGAATCCTCACGGAAAGACACATCAAAGTCCTTTTCCTCATATCCGTTTCTTGAAAGCCTTATAACATACTCGGATTTGGCACGTTTGCCATCGGAAGCCAGCGCGAACACATATTTTTCACCGTCATACGGCTGCATTTCCCTGACAGACCGCCTCTTGCCTAAAGCCTTGACTTCAAGGCCATCTATCTCGGAATAAAGCACGAGCGCGAAAGCCCCGTCCATCTCCGGGAGATCATCGATTCCAGGCACTTCCTCCTCATTCAGCAAACGCAGGACAAAATGTTTCCCTTCATCGGAATTTGCCCTGGCCTCGGAACCTGCCGGAAAAAATGCAGCAGTAGCCACGACTGCCGCCACAACCGCTGTCAAACTGTTAAAAAACCTCGGTTTCATAATCTTGTTGTTATTTAATCGGATGGTAAAGTTAGGAAAAAATCCGACACCGCACCGGTTGCAGCGGCAAAAAATGTGCTTTTTCCAGACAGAAAGCACACCGACGCGCCCCACAGCGCATTCTGAGAAGGGTAACCGTGCTTTCTACACGGAGAAAGCACGCTTTTCGAAAAAAACATTTTGACTATAACAACAAAAAACAGGAGCCGTTCCGCACAGCTCCTGCCGTTAATTCCCGATTGTATCCGATTACTCAAATCTTCTTGAATGTAAAAGTAGTGATATCCTTTGCCCTGAGGCCGTCGTAGCTATATTCTTCAGTCACGGACAGAACCATCTGGCTGCCGGTTATTGAATGGATATCGAAAGTGGCGGTGGTCTGCTCGCTTTCCGATGTTACCATGAGCTTGTCATCCATTATCACCCATGTGACCTGGGACGTAGAGGAACCGGATTCGCTGTCATACTCGATGTACTGTCCTGTACCGTCGGACTTGAAATTGAAGCCGATATACCAGTTGATGCAATTTTCAGTGGACTGTTCCACCAGATTTTCCCCTTCATAACTCTGATAATTTATCATCGTGGACTGCCATTTCCCGACAATATTTTTATCATTCTGCTTTGAACAGGAAACAGAAAACATTGAAAACAACACAACCAAAACCGCTCCGAAAAGAGCTTTCATTCCGTTATTCATAATTGTTAAGTTTTATTGATGATTTAATGTCGCAAATTTATCACCTTTATATAATTCTGCCAAATTTTTCTGAAAGTCCATGCCTGACGGCCTTTGGAAAACTTTCAGCCCGAAAGCAGGCAATGAGGCTATGACATGCTCCATTATGTCCGAAGCCATCCGCTCGTGAGGTATCCAGTCTTTGTCTGCCGTAAAGAAATACAACTGCAAAGGAAGGCCTTCCGAAGTAGGTTCAAGCTGCCTTACCATCAGAATAAGCTCGCTGTTCACACCCGACAGCCCGCGCAGATAATGTTCCACAGCAACCCTGAAAAGCTTCAGATTGACGACATCCCCGTCCAGGTCAATGCCTTTTGCCCATTCCTTTTCCGAGTAGGCCTTTAATTCGTCACGAGTACAGAACCTTATGGAATTCATATCTATACGCAACGAGCGCGCTACCCTCCGGCCGCCGCTCTCCTGCATCCCCCTCCAGTTTTTGAACGAATCGCTGACAAGCGCGTAAGGCGGGACCGTCGTTATTGTCTTGTCCCAATTGCGCACCTTGACAGTGTTCAGGGTAACCTCTTCCACGATGCCGTCCACTCCGAATTTTTCAATCATTATCCAGTCTCCCGGACGCAACATGTCATGCGCCGACAACTGCACGCCGGCGACAAGGCCGAGTATGGTGTCCTTGAAAACCAGCATCAGCACGGCTGCAGAGGCTCCGAGACCGGCTATCAGTGTAGTAAAATCCTTTTCTATGAGAACGCCGATCGTCAGTATCACCCCTATGCAGACCACTATGACTTTCAGCATCTGGTAAACACCTTTCATCGGTTTGTTCCTCAGTGCCTTCGATTCTGTTGAAATATCATAGAGCGAAGTAATGAACCCGCACACGAGACGGCAGGCAACGACTATGATATATATGCTGAGACCTTTTGACAGAAGTTCCGTCCACTGCGCCTGTTCCGGATATAGCAGCGGAAGGGCTACCTGAAATGCTATCGGGGGTATAAGATGAAAAACATTGTGCAGGACATTGCCGTTTGCCAGATAATTGTCCCAGTTGTAACTTGTTTTCTCGGTCACTCTGCGCATGAGGGGAACAAGCAGTTTGCAGCAAAGAAAATCAACCAAATAAGCACCTACCACAATCACGCATGACAGAATAATGCGCATCTGTCCGCTCATTCCGGAAATCACTTGAATGTCATCCATCGTCTTTTACCTTTATAATTACTGTTGCATGCCACTTTCGGAAGTTGTTCACCGGAACTGCCTTCTAAAGCTGCCTTTCTCAGGAGGGCACTTCTCAATGCAAAAATAGAAAGTAGAATGATTATCCGCAAAATTATCCATAATTCTGGCGAATTGGCATTTGGCTTGTTGCTGTCTGCCTGATTTGTCTGACTTCCGGCCGCTCCAATCTGTGCAAACACGGGAACGTCCCGACTTTGCAAGAAAGGTTTGAAAAGTTTGTACACACGCCCCTGTAAGCGAGCCTGCGGGGCGCATACGCAAAAAAAGCCGCATCCCTTTGGAATGCAGCCGTTTATCGTTGCGGAGAGACAGGGATTCGAACCCTGGGAACAGTTACCCGTTCACCGCATTTCGAGTGCGGCCCGATCGACCACTCCGGCATCTCTCCCCAAAACCAACATTTTTCAAGGCGCAAAGATACGATTTATTCTAAAACATTGTCCTTATTTTTTCAATATCTGAAATTAAAAGCTGCTAAGAAGGTGCTTAAAACAATTTTCCCGATGTAAATATTTACGATTCTCCGCAAAATTATCCCTATGAAGATGAAAGCAGTAATTGCCACGGACAGTATATCCCTCCTACCGCTCCGCGGCAGGCACCACCCGTTCACGAGGCCACGGGCGGCCACGCTGTCCGTGGCAATTACTGCATACACAATCATTTGGGGTAATTTTGCGGAGAATCATATAAATATTTTCTAAATTTGCGTAAACAACAGGCATAAAACATGATATTGGAAACAGACAGGCTGATTTTACGGCCATGGCAAGAGACAGATGCGGAATATCTGTATTTTTACGCAAAAGATAAGCAAATAGGCCCCATTGCCGGATGGCCTCCGCACACTTCCGTGGAAGACAGCCTTAATGTAATCCGCACAGTATTCTCAGTTCCTGAAACATACGCCGTCGTACCTAAAGAGAGCGGCTGCCCGGCAGGATGCGCGGGCATCATACTGGAAGACAACGCACACATTGCCGGGATCAAGGCAGACGAAGCCGAAATCGGTTACTGGATAGGCGTGCCATATTGGGGACAAGGTTTGATACCGGAAGCAGTACGCCGGCTGCTGCAAAGGTGCTTTGAGAATCTGGGAATGTCCGCCGTATGGTGTGTTTATTATGACGGGAACATCAGGTCACGCCGCGTAATGGACAAATGCGGTTTCAACTTCCATCATACGGAAACAGGAAAATTGTCTCCACTGGGAGACATCCGCACCGAACACTTCATGAGGATCACGAGAGAAGAATGGATAACGTGTAATGGAAACTAACGTGTAATGGAGACTAAAGATCTGCGCATCGCCCCTGTAAGCGAGCTTGCGGATCGCACGCACAAAAAAACGACCGCATTCCTTTGGAATGCAGCCGCTTACCATTGCGGAGAGAGAGGATTTTGAACCTATAACTCTAACCGCTTATGCTACAATATCTTTCACTCCCAAAATTTCAAATAGGTAACGAAACGGTAACGATTTCTATCGTTCATAATGTCTGATATTGACCGCTGTGTGTCTGCCTAACTTTCGGGTTCAAAGATACTGCTTTATTTTGAAATACGCAAATCGCTGAAAATAAATCCCCTTTGGTTAGTGCAAGGTGCAAGCTATATATAGATATATACTTGCACCTTGCACTAAGTTTTGACTTGTGGTAGAAATTCTTATAACATCAAAGAAAAATAATCGCTTTTTCTTTGATGTCACCAAATGGTTACTTATATTTGTCACCAAATAGTGACACAGATAAATTATGGAATTAAAAGAAACTGAAAAACGATTACTTGAAGCTGTTAGTAAAGTGGTTGAAGAAGAAGGGTTTACAAAAATAGGCATTAACCGTATAGCAAGGCAGGCACAATGTGACAAGGTTTTAATATACCGCTATTTTGGTGGTTTAGACGGATTATTGGTAGCATGGGCAAAGCGATATGATTTTTATTCGTTTGCCTATTCTGAATTTTCTAATCAAGTCATACAAGCTAAATCTTCTAATCTGCGAGAAATAATAAAAAAGGTATTACTGAAACAATTAGAATACTTGAAAGAGAATCAACTTATGCAAGAATTGTATATATGGGAGTTATCGGGAAATTCTTCGTTTCGAGTGATACAGATAGAGCGAGAAAAAAGTGGTCATAAACTACAACAAGAATTAGAAAAACGGTTAAATGGACAATGTGTAGATTGTAAATTCTACATTACTGTCATAATAGCAGCTATCAATTATATCGTATTATTTACACGGCAATACAATATGTTTAATGGTATTGATTTTAGTCAATCAGAAACTTGGAATAAGTTGGAAAAAATAATATCTGATTACGTTGATATGTTTTTTGAAGTAAAATCTAATGTTAATATAAAATCTAACAAGCAATGAAATATATTTATTTACTTTTACTAATAAACCTCGGTCTGATATTTTCTTGTAGTTCTAATAATCAAATAGCAAAATACGGACACGGCAATGTAACAGTTTTCATAGAACAAGGGAAAGCATGGAAACATAATTTTCCTTTGTTTTGGGGAATGATAAACAAGAAAAATTCTCCACAGATTGCAATATGGATTGAAGATACTTGCGGAAATTATATTGCAACTATATATGCAACTCAAAGGATTGCAACTCAATCTTGGATAATGTCAAAAGGGAATAGGCGAAAAGAAGCCTTGCCGCATTGGTGTTATTCTCGTGGTGTGCGATATGAAGATGGGTTATATTCTCCGACAAAAGACAAACCTTTACCAGATGCTTTAACGGGTGCAACACCACAGGGAAGTTTCAGTGTGAATTTCTCGCCCAAAATGCCATTAGAAAAGTTTGTGGTAAAAATAGAAGTAAACCATTCAACAGATTTTAATGACAGTTATCCTAAACTTGCAAAGAAAGGAGATAGTAATTATTCTGGTGGAGAAGAGGGAAGTGGACAACCTGCTCTTGTTTATGCAGCTTTAATAAATACAGCATCACGACAAGAAATGTTCGAAGCCAAACTAATAGGACACAGTAGCCCTGATGGGAGTTCCGGAAATGTTTATTCTGATATGTCAGGCATTACATCTGCATTTGATATTATAGATAGAATTACAATCTGCGTTCAAAAATAGAAGTGAAAGAGAAAATAAAACAGATATTGTTACAAATAGATTTAGAGATTGACGAAATCGACCTCTATGGCTATGATATTATCGAAACTTCTCTTTCAATGATACACAAACTGCAAGCAATTCTTAATGATTTGAGAACAAAAATGCAAACCTATGTATTTCCAACTAAAGAGGATGAAATCTTATTTTTCAAGACACAGAAACCGGAACTACTCGGTCGTTTGCTATTCTTCTATAAGATATACAGGATTGAAACGCAATGCCCGACAGGGAGCAATGAGATAATCAGGTTATATCTAAACAATGAGTTGGACAGCTTGACTTATTTCTTTAACCGCAATTTGGATTTCTATCAGTATTACCGTTCACATTCTACGGTACATGACGAACTTTATTTTCTGCGTGGGAAAGTGGATTTTCGGTTATGTACAGACAGCGCACAATTTGACAAAGACCCAAACTTTTCAACCGGATATGATTATAAAGTCGCAAAAATACTTGCCAATGAAATGCTGCGCATCTATTTGAACAAGAAACTACAG
>JADIME010000030.1 GCA_017694935.1 Candidatus Merdivivens pullistercoris | reverse complement strand
GTAATATGTGCCACCTTCTTCAACCACGGTTATGGACGGAGGTGTCATGCCGTCCTTGCCGTTGCTGATGGTGACGGAAGTGCCGTCCGAAAAGTTGATTGTGTAACCGTTTTCCGTCTCGACCACGTTGTTCACTGTAACGGACGACTGTAGTTTCGCAATGATTTCCTGGAGCGATGCTATGTCGCCCTGCACCTGTTCCTGAAAGTTTTCCAGGGCTTCAATGCGGGCTGTCAGGTCGTCGATCGAGTTCTGCAATTCCGTGTCATCGAAGGTACACGAAATCGCACCCGATAAAATCAGGAGAAAAGATGCCGCCATTGACACTGAGCGGCTGAAAAAATGTAATGACTTCATAAATTTGATATTAGTTTATAAGGTATAAAAATCCAGAAAATGCACTTCACCGATTACATTGTCGTCAGCATCCTTGTCGGCTGCAATGATAAAATAATGTGTCTGAGGCAGAACGTCTATCGGTATTTCCGCCCATTCCGGCTGCTCGCCGTTCACGCACTCTATGGTCATGTCACCGTGTCCCTCGAAAGGCCAGAGATATTTAAGCAGCTCTACCATGCTGTCCCTGTCGTCCGTGTTCCATCCCGGCACAAGATACTCCAAGGCATCGTATTCCCCGCTTGAAAACCAGAAACCGTTTTCAGCCTGCGAGTATACACGGAAAGAGTAGGAGTGGTCCGTCACTTCTCCCAAAGTGAGGTACTCGGGATCGGGAACCTCGACTATTTCAGGCCCGGTCTTGATCTCGATTGTCGCCGATGACGTCAATAATTCCGCGGCATCCGAAGATGGTCTATTAGCCGCCGTGGCAGTCACGCTATAGACGGTTTCGGGAGAAAGCCCTGACACATCGATTGTTTCGGAAGCGGACGGTTGCAGATCGTTTTCATACACGAATCTTCCGTCAGGACGGGATACCTTTATCCATGCGGCACCCGCCTCCGGCACTGAAACTTTGAACCGGATTGCCCCGCACCGTTCTTCTTCGCTCAATTCGCCGGACAAGTCTGTTAATGAAGGCTTGCCGGGAACCACGGCCGGTTCCTCCGCCGGCTTACAGGAAAACATTGATAATGAAATGATAATGGCAGCTAAAAGGCTTAAAGGTCTGATAGTATTCATGGCTATTTTGTTTATTTTCCTGCAAGTTAAGGAAAATATCTTTTACCGCAATGGAGCGGCGGATCATTTTTTTTTGAATAAACCGTGCGGATTGATTAATTTCGCGCAATATTAAATTTTCGTTAAAATGGACAAGAAAGCGGCCACCCTTTATCTTGAAAACGGGATTGAGTTCAAAGGTTACACTTTCGGGTACGACGGCCTTGCGGATGGCGAGGTCGTATTCTCGACGGCGATGGTAGGTTATCCGGAAAGCCTTACGGATCCCTCTTACAGCGGACAGATACTCTGCGTGACATACCCGCTTGTCGGCAATTACGGCGTTCCCGAAAAGACTGTCGAAAACGGCATCTCGAAATATTTTGAATCGGAACATATCCATGTGCGCGGTTTGGTGATATCGGATTATTCATTCAATTACAGTCACTGGAATGCGGCGGAAAGCCTTGACGCATGGCTGAAAGAAGAAAAGATCCCCGGGATTTACGGGATTGACACCCGCGAACTCACCAAGATTCTGAGAGACAACGGATCCATGTTGGGTACGATTCTGCCGGAAGGGGAGAAACCGCATTTTCCCCTGTATGATCCGAACAAGGACAATCAGGTGGACATCGTTTCCTGCAAGGAAGTCATAAGGTACGGGCATGGAAGCAAGAAAGTCGTTCTCGTGGACTGCGGGGTAAAACACAATATATTGCGCTGCCTCGTCAAGAGGGATGTCGAACTGATAAGAGTTCCGTGGGACTACGACTTCAACACTATTGAATATGACGGGCTTTTCATCTCCAACGGGCCGGGCAATCCCGAATTTTGCGGTACGGCCGTGGAGCATATCAAAAAAGCCATGGAGAAAGGGAAGCCCATCTTCGGCATCTGCATGGGCAACCAGTTGCTTTCCAAGGCGGCGGGCGCATCGACTTTCAAGCTCAAATACGGACACCGCAGCCACAACCAGCCTGTCAGGATGGTTGGAACCGACAGATGTTTCATAACATCGCAGAATCACGGTTTTGCCGTGGACGACAGTTCATTGGGCAAAGACTGGGAACCGCTGTTCTTCAACATGAACGATGGTACCAATGAAGGTATCAGGCACAAGACAAAACCGTTCTTCTCGGCACAGTTCCATCCTGAGGCTTCAAGCGGCCCGACCGATACGGAATTTCTTTTCGATGAATTTATTAGTTTGCTTTAAAACCGGAATGACATGGAAAGCGGAATAGATAAAAATATAAAAAAAGTAGTCGTCTTAGGCTCCGGAGCCTTGAAAATCGGAGAAGCCGGGGAATTTGATTATTCCGGTTCGCAGGCACTCAAGGCACTTAGGGAAGAGGGCATAGAAACCGTCCTGATAAATCCCAACATCGCGACAGTACAGACCTCCGAAGGGATAGCCGACAAGATATATTTCCTGCCGGTAACGCCGTTCTTTGTGGAAAAAGTCATAGCGAAAGAACGTCCGCAAGGCATACTGCTCGCATTCGGAGGACAGACCGCCCTTAACTGCGGAGTGAAACTGTATAAGGCCGGCATTCTTGAAAAATACGGACTGAAAGTACTCGGGACACCGGTACAGGCCATAATCGATACCGAGGACAGGGAACTGTTCGTGGAAAAACTCGACCAGATCGGAGTAAAAACGATAAAAAGCATTGCCACGGAAAATGTAGAAAGCGCCGTGGCGGCAGCCGAAGAACTCGGCTACCCGGTCATACTCCGTGCCGCATACGCCCTCGGGGGACTGGGAAGCGGATTCTGCGACAACAGGGAGGAACTTCTCGCCCTTGCCGAAAAAGCCTTTTCATTTTCTCCCCAGGTACTCGTGGAAAAATCCCTGAAGGGTTGGAAGGAGATAGAATACGAAGTGGTGCGCGACCGTTTCGACAATTGCATCACGGTCTGCAACATGGAAAATTTCGACCCGCTCGGCATACATACCGGCGAAAGTATCGTTGTAGCCCCGTCCCAGACACTTACCAATGAAGAATACCATCTTCTTCGCGAACTGGCGATAAAGATAGTACGCCATATCGGCATAGTCGGAGAATGCAATGTACAGTATGCATTCGACCCTTCTTCTACGGATTACAGGGTAATCGAGGTGAATGCCCGCCTGAGCCGTTCATCGGCGCTCGCATCCAAGGCTACCGGTTATCCTCTGGCTTTCGTAGCGGCGAAACTCGGTCTGGGCTACGGACTGTTCGAGCTTAAAAATTCGGTAACGAAAACAACTCCGGCATTTTTCGAGCCGGCACTCGACTATATAGTCTGCAAGATTCCGCGCTGGGACCTTTCCAAGTTCCACGGGGTTTCAAGGAAAATCGGCAGCAGCATGAAGAGTGTCGGGGAGGTCATGGCCATCGGGCGCAGTTTTGAAGAAGCCATCCAGAAAGGACTCAGGATGATAGGGCAGGGCGCACACGGCTTCGTCGCCAACAAGGAATTTACCGTTCCGGACATAGAAGAAGCCCTCAAAGAGCCTATGGACAACCGCATCTTTGTGATTTCCAAAGCAATGAATGCCGGATACACCGTAGACAGGATACATGAGCTCACGAAAATCGACAAATGGTTCCTCGACAAGCTGGAAAACATAGTAAAAACGGGGAAACTCCTCCGCGAAGAAGGCCGCAGATTCGATGACGGAACAAAAGAAATAACGAGTTCTTCCGACATCTGTTCGCGGGAATTGCTTCTTGAAGCGAAAAAACAAGGATTTTCAGACTTCCAGATAGGCCGCCTGCTTTTCGACGACCGTTTCGACATGGACGATGCCTCGGCCATAGTCCGCAGATACCGCAAGTCTCTCGGCGTAGTCCCTTGCGTGAAGCAGATCGATACGCTGGCAGCAGAGTTCCCGGCACAGACAAATTACCTGTACCTTACATATAATGGGGATTTCAACGATGTAAAGTATACAAACGACCACCGCTCCGTCATTGTGCTCGGTTCAGGCGCGTACCGCATAGGAAGTTCAGTGGAATTCGACTGGTGCAGCGTGAACGCACTCCAGACCATCCGTAACTTGGGCTGGAGGGGAGTCATGATAAATTATAATCCGGAAACCGTTTCCACGGACTACGATGTGTGCGACAGGCTCTACTTCGACGAGCTTACCTTTGAAAGGGTAATGGACATATACGACCTTGAAACCCCGCACGGCGTAGTTGTTTCGGTAGGCGGACAGATTCCTAACAACCTCGCGCTCAAACTCGACAGGAGCGGGGTCCCTATCCTCGGAACTTCGGCACAGGACATAGACCGCGCCGAAGACAGGAACAAGTTTTCCTCCATTGTGGACGAACTCGGCATAGACCAGCCAAAATGGAAAGAACTCACGACTTTCGAAGATGTGGACAAGTTTGTGGAAGAAATAGGTTTTCCGGTACTTGTAAGGCCTTCATACGTGCTTTCGGGCGCGGCCATGAATGTCTGCTACAACAGAGCCGACCTTGAGGATTTCCTGAAACTCGCGGCACAGGTGTCGAAGAAACACCCTGTGGTAATCAGCGAATTCATACAAGGAGCGAAAGAAATAGAATTCGACGCCGTGGCCGACGGAGGGGAAGTGCTCGCATACGCTATTTCCGAACATGTCGAATTTGCCGGAGTCCATTCCGGAGACGCGACCATACAGTTCCCTCCGCAAAAGCTGTACGTGGAGACAGTACGCCGCATCAAGAAGATAGCCAAGAAAATCGCCGCAGCCCTCCATATTTCCGGGCCTTTCAACATACAGTTCCTTGCAAAGAACAACCAGATCAAGGTAATAGAATGCAACCTCCGTGCTTCGAGGAGCTTCCCATTCGTGTCGAAAGTTTTGAAAATAAACCTGATAGAGCTTGCAACGAAAGTAATGATGGGAGAGAAGCCGCGTGCTCCGCACAAGAGTGCTTTCGATCTGGACTATGTAGGCGTGAAGGCATCGCAGTTCTCCTTCTCAAGGCTCCAGCAGGCGGATCCGGTACTCGGCGTGGACATGGCGTCTACCGGAGAAGTCGGCTGCATCGGGGACACCTTCGACGAGGCATTGATCAAATCCATACTTTCGGTAGGTTATGACATACCTGAGAAAAACATACTGATTTCATCAGGCGATGCGAAACAGAAGGCCGAGATGCTTGGTGCCACTGAATTGTTAGTAAAACACGGGTACAATATATTCGCGACTGCCGGGACATACAAATACTTGAAAGAGAACGGCGTAGAAGCGACACGGGTACTTTGGCCGTCAGAGGCGGAAAACCCGTCCGAGGATGAGCGCGGCCTTGAAAGCGCCCTCGACATGCTCCAGCACAAGAAGATAGACCTTGTGATAAACATCACGAAGAATTTCTCACGCGCCGAAATCAGCAACGGTTACCTTATCCGCCGAGCCGCTACCGACCTCAATATCCCGTTGATTACCAACGCAAGGCTTGCCACGGCGTTTATCAGGGCCTTCTGCGAGTTGCCGTTAGATGGAATCGAAATCAAATCGTGGGATGAGTATTAGAATTCCCCCCTCCTTGGTAATCTTTGCCAAAGAGGGCAGAGGCTTGCCTTCGTTTGTGCAATAACATAAACTAAGCGTGGCGCGAAAGTTTTTACTCCCGCGCCACGCTTTAAATTTGATGCTATATTCCGTTTCATGAACCTTAGAAGCTGTTTAAAATTTTTTCAAAAGTTCTTTGTGGCATCCTTCCGGCACGTTTTCGCCGTTTTTATCGTAAAATAGCGCTGCTATTCTCCTCAAAAAACGACAAAAACCTGCGCGGAAGCCTGTC
>JADIME010000029.1 GCA_017694935.1 Candidatus Merdivivens pullistercoris | reverse complement strand
TTATTTGAAAGCATGAGAAATATGGCGGTTCGGAACAGTCCGGCTTTTTCTTATCCATTGCCCGTTCTCGTGCGAGTTTTATCCAATCTGTTGATAGTCAAATAAAACCTACCTGATTACAACAAATATATGCAAAATTGTGCAAAATTATGCATGAAAATCGAGGAAAACTGCCGCTTTTTGACATAAAAAAGAGACTCAAAAGCCGCCTCTACAATAACGTAACTCATTGAGTCTCTTTTATTTAAAACCTTTGAGCGGAAAACGGGATTCGAACCCGCGGCCCTCAGCTTGGGAAGTAATGTATTAAAAATGAATTATTTATACATATATTCCAAAATCTTTCAAACAGTTCTTTTCACCTGTATTTTACCAGTCTAATCCACAGTTTACACACTGGTTTACATCCTATGTAAAACTATATTTGGTTAAACTTAAATCTTCAAAAATCTGTTGTAAATATAGCTATTCCCTTTGACAAATTTATGGCTTTGAAAAAATATCGTACCATAATGGATAAAATAAACAGCATATGGGCCTGTCTTATTTGAACAGCTCTGAATGAGTGCCCAACCTTATCAGTTTGATGATATTTTCTGTTTCGTCAAGCCAAATCAGCAAGGTGTCATTCTCTATATGGCACTCCAGATGACCGCTATATTCCCCAATCAGCATATGTGCTTTATAGTGTTTTGGAAGGCTTGCCCCTCTTTCCAATATACCCACAACCTCATATAATTTTTTTCAATGTTTAAGGCTTATGTCTATATCTCTTCAAATCCTTTTTGAATTTGCCCGAAGCTACTACAACTTTCATTCAAGAGATTTTAAAAATGCTTCAAGACTTGATGTATCCACTTTTGTAAGGTTCTTGCCGTCCTTGGCTTCTTTCATTGCTGCCAAAGTTTCCGCATTGGGTTCCCTGTAAACTGCATCCAAGAGAACACTCTCCACATAATTGTTGAGGCTTCTGTTTTCTTTCCTTGCCTCTATCTTCAGCCTTTCAAGTAAGTCCTTTCTTAGCCTGAAAGCAGTCTGCTTCCTGTCTAATGCTATTGTATCCATATTTTTGCCATATTTAATATCACAAATATATAACATTGATATAACAAAACAAAATTTGACCCGTCTGGGAACAAAAGATGTATCCACTTCTCATATATAAATCAATTCAAAGTGAATACATCTGCATCATCAATCTACTTGGTACATTACTGCAAAGTCAGAATATACCAACATAATGTATATAATAAAATATTATATATGACTAAGTGCGCATTACATGAACTTATCCATGAGAATATCAGTCAGCTGTCTTATCATCTCCTCATATTCATCTTTCCTCTTGATGCCCTGTATGTAATGCTCCGGGATGCCTTTCTTTCCATACTTGGCTCCCAGCACTGCACAGGCTACAGCTGCATTAGTGTCAGCATCCCCTCCGGCATTTACCACTTTCAACAACCCTTCCTTGAAACTATTTACATGAAACAGGCACCAGATAGCACAGCCCATTGTTTTAAGAGTGTAGCCCATTGTCTGTTCATCATCAAGTTTTAAATCTTCAAGCGCACCCACTTTGCCGGTTATTATATATGAGCCTATCCTTTCATCATACTTGTGACCAATCCTGCAAAGGTCCTCAAATGTCAGTTCTCTGCCCTGCCATACCAGACTGTTTATGAGTTCTGATATTATGACACAAGAGCCAATACATCTTGGGTCTGCATGGGTAAGTTTGCATATCTTTTCAGCATTCACTGCTACATCCTCATTCCACAGACCGACTATGGAAGTTCTCATTACTCCTCCATTGGCTGCATTCTTCCTTCCGTACATATCCCATACTATTTCAGCCGCCTTTTCCGGGTCTGCTTCATAATCATACAGTCCAAGTACAGTATATGTTAGTTGCCCTATGCCCATAGGAGTCCCTCTAAACCATTCCTTGAAATTATGCGCAACAGTTTCAGAATTTATTGCCTTGTCAGCAATGATAGCCCTTGCTATGCAGAGCATCATATCAGTATCATCTGTCCAGTCTCCCTGACGCCACCTCTCTCTATGGAAGTCATGCACTATCTGACTGTATTCCGACAATCCCTCAGGATAATACAGTTCTACATCTCTTTTGCTCATGAACTCAGTTCCCAGCCCAAGAGCATCACCTATTGCCTGTCCCCACAGACAACCTGCAATTCTGTCCTTTATTTCTTCAATATCCATTGTTATATTCTTGTTCAAATACCAATTAAATATAATAAATATATATGGCTAAGTGCGCATATCAGAATTTCATACCTTAATGGATGAACCTATATGTTGCCAAAGTGTATGTAAGCCTTGTCTTCTTCTACATTTACATCAATGGAAACATAATTTACAAAGTCAGTATTATCTTTGACTGACCAACTGTTGAATGAATATCCTTCCTCATCCTTTTGCCATCCACTTCCCTCTATTCTTGAAAGAGAATCCAACTTTTCATAAAACACTGTCTTGTTCCCTTTTAATTTTATCCTCTGGTCTGCACTCAAATCCTGCCAACCAGCAAGTCTCGAATGAAAATGTACTGTCCTATATCTTGGGAATGATACCATTGACACTTCTTCTATTGATGTCCTGCTCATTGGTCTTGCTGCAAAAAGAGAGTTTTGCAAGAATACACCAAGAACCATTAACAAGATTGCCACTTGAGCCAAGGACAACAAAGCCTTTATCCACTTTTTAATGCCGGGCTTGAATTTCAATACAACAGGTATAACCATCAATACAATGGCAATCATCAGATTAATGGCATCATTCAGAGTAATATAAAAGACCTTGAAAAGACCAAAGATAGTGTAACAAACCATCAGGCAAGCCAAGACAGAATATACCAAGAACAATTTATCTTCTATGTCCTTTTTGAAAATTCCGACTATTGTCAATATGACAAATAACCCGAATAAAACCAATAACAACATTTGCTTTTACATTTTAATCATTCATAAACCCACAGCATCAATGGTTTATTGCTTGATTTGGCTACATTTGACACTTTCTCATATTTCCTGAAAGGGATAGTGATACAGCCCTCACTCTTTGGCCTTATCTTGTGCCCAAGTACCTTATGCACCTTCACTGGTATCATCAGAGGGTAGATTGAAAAGTTCGGCAGACTGACCGGATGAATCAGTATTCCCCTCTGGAGGGCATTGCTGTTGGTCTTGTCCTTGCCATACAGCACAAGTGCCTTTCTCCCTTTGGGCTTGCTCATTGTCTTCTCCCTGCCAACTCTGTAATGTCCTAATGATGAGCAGAAACTCCCCGGCTCATTGCTGAACACAGGGCTCCTTGCTGTACTCCCTTTGCCATATCCATGAGCACACAGGCTCTTCAATACAGGTTTGTCCTGTTCAAAGTCCCAAAGGAAGAATCTTACCCTGCCAGAGTGTCTGCCATAGTCCACAAGCAGGCAACAGTCTGTGCTGTAGCCATTCTCCTTGCAGTATTCAAATGCTTCATCTGCTCTTTCATCAAGGTCATTGGGAGTGGAGTGACTTGAGATGAGAAATAGCACAAGAAATACTGATACTAAAGAGATTACAATATCAAATACATTATCGTACATACTATATGTTTTCGATATTTCTTACTATTATTTCAGATGGAGTATCTTCCTCTTTGGTCAAATTAAATAAAACACCTCCATCGGGACAAAGTTTATGAGTGCCTCTATTATAAACCGTACATTTTATCCAATCCCCCTTTTCATTATACTCATATTCTTTTATCGAGTCAACATTAATAGTATTATCTTCATTTACAAGCCGCTCTGCAATACAATCTCCGTTTTCATTATATTCCCAAAAGCGACGAAAACCATCATCGATTGAAGGTTCTGTTTGGTAATATTTCTTAATAAAATACGCATCATCATTCCATTTAATATCATATTCAGCAGTGAAAACTTTAGCTACAACTTTTTTTTCAACTATATAGGAAAGTATTCTACCATCTTTATCATAAAAATAATAACAATCCTCTGTTGAATGATGATATTGTCCAAAGTTGTAAGCATCGATATGGCAGTATGTTATTAAGCCTTTATCATCATATTTTTCTTTACCTTTTTCAAGTAAAACTCCATCTAAATTGTACTTAATATATTCTGCTTCGTATTGATTTAGGGGTGTGATATACATAACATATTCTTCTTCCACGTCCATTTTCTTTATCAAATCTCCCTCCTCATTATAATCATATTTTGAAATGAGTGACAACACCGAGTCACGACTTTTTGTCACTTCCACTAAATTCTTATTTTTATCATATACATAAATTTTATCATATGACTTTTGAGTATTTGTATTATAAACATGAGTTCGCTCTTTTATATGTTGCTTAGGCTTACGATAGTATGTAGTTGATATTTCTGTACCTATCAGCCTTTTTTCCTTTGATAAAATGATATTTCCATATTTATCATAGTAGGATTTATGATTGGCTTTATCATATTTATAGCTTATTATGGTATCACCACATTCCCATTTCCCATTATTATTAACTGGGTAGAAATATGTTTCTTCGATGATTTTAGCAGTACCCCGAGGATACTCTGATTCGATTTTGTGGCTACAACTATTTATAATACAGATAGTTGTAGCTATAACCAATGCTAATAGCGGCTTCATAACAATAAAAATATTAATTCTAACTATAAAAACTTGTAAATAATTACGTCTCATCATTATACTCAATTAAAATGGTAAATCTTCTTTTGGGGCTTTGTCAAGATTGGGCATATATTGTATCAGCTCCTCAAATCTTGCCCCTCTGCATCTGAAACAGATACCATGTTCAACATGCTTGTATTCCGGAAAATACCCTGTGCCTCCGCATCTGAGGCAGGGTGTCAGAGGTATTTCCTTCACAAAGCCGTTTTTGTCAGAATAAACCGGAGCACCTATTGACTGATGTACTTTTGCATGGCACTCATTGCACAAGGTGATAAGGTCTTCATCATCATACTCCCAGGCCTTATGCTGTATTATGTAGTGCTTATGGTGAACATTAAGAAACAGGGGTGTTTCTGTCAGGTATGCTGTTTTAGCTTTAACCTTTGATAAGTCTGCATCCTTCAGGTTGACAAGAAAGTATAGCATCCCTGACTTGTGCCTGACAAGATTCCACTCCACTTTGCTTGGTTCAAGTCCTGATTTAAGTGCATTCGCGGTGTTAGAATCCATTACACCAAGAATACCATTGTCGCTCACAGCTACATATGTTTCAGATTCTTGATTGATTCTTAGTATTTCTATTCTGTTTGAATGTATAAGTGATTTGAATTCAATGGTAGAAAATTTTGTCGTGAAAATATCATCCGTAGTAATCTCTGAACAGCTGTGGTCAATTCCCAAGTTATAAAATTTGTCATTGTGTTTTGTCCAAATGCTTTTTCCCTTGCCACACATTCTGCACTTGTGCTTGTCCCTGGCAAGTATCTCATCCCTCCTTTTATGCCACTTGGGGCTTTCAAGTTGGGAAGCATAATCCATAAAGGCCGAGTTTATTACATCTGAATAGTCGTGCATCATTGTATCCTTTTTGCCGACAATGCAAAAAGAAAGGCGCAGGTTCACTATTGTCTGTCCTGAAGGTATCGCCAAACACCTGTAACCATACAATAAGGAAGCCCGCACCATTATATGATGCAAGCATTCACTCATTGCCTTTTGGTTACATTCTTAGAAATTTGGCGATTTTTCAGAACTCCAAAGCAAAAGCAAACACTTTTCTTCTTGATATGTCCCTGTTAAACTTTACATAACATTGTCTTTTGTATCAGGCTTCAAAGTTATAAACTTTTCCGCACAATGGTACAGACCAAAAGACAGATTACTGCAAGTTTTTCTCGGACATACCAATGGCACCATACAATGGCACGGGGCAGTTCCCTTATGTATGCAAAGATACCTCAATTAAAAGCAAAAGAGCCACAACCCCATGAAAAGGCTGCGGCTCCCAACAATAAAAACAAACAAGGGGCATTCCAAGCCCCTAATTCATTTCTTCCTGTTTTCCTTTCTCCTGTCCTCACCACCAAACAGCCAGCACATAACTGCAAGACCAGTTATCAGCTGGAGTATGGCTGGGACTGCTGCTGCAAGAAACTCATCCATTTCATCAATCATTTTGGCATATCTGCGCACTTAGTCATATGTTATAAATATTATTAATATCTATGATTATGTGTCCAGAATATGCCATTCAAAAAATATCGTACCATAATGGATAAATACAGACTGGCTGTATGTGAGAGAAGAGTTGGTGATGATTACCTGATGAACCAGGAATATTCATCATCTCCCTTGATAGCCTTGCATATCCCTGATGAGAGTTCTCCGGCATTGAGTGACCTGTCAAGGAAACTGTCTATGTAGGAGGACTTGTTCGCTCCTGTCAGGAGATTGTACATCTTCCACATTGAGAGTTCTTTGCTGTTTCCATTTCTGCCAAAGTTGCTGTCATTATAGTATGCCTTTGTCACAAGGTTTATCTGGGTGTCGGTCATCAGCATTTCAGGGAGCATCTTCTTCTCCTTATTGGGAAGATACTGGTACATCCTTGACTTCCCGAGAAACTGTGCAAACTGGGTTTCACTTATGGAGTATTCCTCCAATCTTCTCATCTGTTGGATATGGTTGTCCATTGAGTAACTCTGGAACAGACCTATTGCTGCCCTGTAGAGTTCACCTAAACTCATTGCCCTTACCTCTGACTTGTACCCGTCTGTCGAGACACACATGTTGCAGCATACCATGTTCTTGAAGCC
This sequence comes from Candidatus Merdivivens pullistercoris, assembly GCA_017694935.1. GTDB lineage: Bacteria > Bacteroidota > Bacteroidia > Bacteroidales > UBA932 > Merdivivens > Merdivivens pullistercoris. Next base: position 38,896 of record JADIME010000029.1, on the reverse strand, counting down.
TATGAACACCTTGAATTTCTCAAATGTCTTCCTGCTGTACAGGTTTTCCTGATTGTATGCCCTGACACCACCTATTGTGAGGTTCAGCCTGTTGCCTGCTATATCTTCAAATATGGTCGGGATTTCAATGCAGAACATCATCCTCTCATAGTAGATTGTCCTGTCACTATCTAAAAGAAGATTTACTGGCTTGTCCATTGCTTCAGGGATTCTTCCTTTTATGATGTGGCTGACCCTTACATCCGGATTGTCTACCCTCTCTCCCCTGAACACCTCATTTGCCGCATCATAGACTGCCTCTATGAATGAGTGGTGGGATATTGTGACCTCATTGTCCTTGCTGAACACTGGGATGATGCACTCATTCTTCAGATGACCCACACTCACTTCCTTTGTGTTGGCTTCTATGAAAGGAAGTCTTTTGGAGGACAGATTCTCTTTTGGAGTGGCATCTGTTTCAGGAGATGCCACAGCATAAGGCTTGTATTCACTTCTTTTGTCTATTATAGGAGAAGTGGCTACATTTGACACAGCTCCTGGTACTGGAGCAATCTGATTCATCACAGCCTGCTTCAGCAGTTTTGGTGCAAGTGAATCAGGGTTTATCCCTATCCTCCTGTTGTTGATGTCCCTTATTTCATCCGGCAGCAGCACTCTCTGTTCAGTTCCTGCTCTGCGCATATACATTGTTTCCATAGTATTTCTGATTTTGTTGATTGTTATACTCTCTTGGCTGGCTGTTCACTGGCTGGCTCATCTGGAAGCCTGCACCACTGACCACATCTGGTCTGCTCTCTGTGTTGCACCATTTCAGGATTGACTCTCCAGTCTGTGGAGTGATTGTAAACTCTGGCTTGCCCATAAACAGGCCTGTCCTGTCCTTGGATGCAACAGAATGGTGCTTCAAGTCCAAGTCAAGCACTATTGTGAACTCATAGTCAACACCATCCCTCATAACTGCCTTGAGCCCAACCTTTTCAGGAACCATTTTCCCGTTCCTCTCATTGAGCACATAGTCCTGCTTTGTCCTCATTGTGCAGATGATATGGCTCTTGCTCTTGAGAATCCTCTGTATGAAGGCTGTCTGCCTTGGGGTCACCTTGCCCCAGTTCACAAAGGAGTTCCCCATAAGTCCTGCGTGGTATTCCAGGAGATAGTCCCAGCAGTGGGAGATTGAGTCAATGATGATTACCTCCATTCCAGCATTCTCACAGATGTTGATTGCCTCAATGTAGGTCTCCGGAGAATAGTCATTGATTGGCAGCACATTGTATGCCCCAAGATTTGCATATAAATCAGCACTCCCGTTCTCTGAATCTATTACAGCAACCTTGCTCCAGTCTTTTGTAAGGCCGTAGGCAAGAAGTAATGCAGAGTAGGTCTTTCCACTCCCAGCACAGCCCTGCAGTGCCATCTTTATCTTGGCCTGCCTCTTTGATGATACTCTAAGTGTAGTTGTGTCCATAACTGATTTCAAATTTTTAGTCCGATTGACAAACTGTAAAACCTTAAATTTTTAATAAAGGAAAAGCCAGACTGAAAACAGCCTGACTTTCCCAGTATAAGACGGTGCAAGGTCAAAATCTTGCAAGTGTTGCGCATCCTCCTTCACCCCTCTGGTGGAGCATGAAGAACAGCTCCCCTGTGTCAGCCGAGCATACCTGTGAGATGACAGGCATATCAATCCCTCCTCTTTCAAACCTTGAACTTACTGCACCCACCTCATTGCCATAGACAAAGAAGCATTTGCCTGTGTGGGGGTTCTTCTTCACTTCAATCTCTGGTACACCCATTCCCTTCTTGAAGTCTTCCACGGACATTGTCCGCACAAATCTCAGATTTTCCATAACTCAGATTGTTTTTATTGTTGAACTTTGTTGCAGGAGGGGACTGTCCCACCTCCTGAATGCTGGGGTAGGTTGCTCTGGGTTACTCCAGGCTTGCAGAGATTCCAAAAAAATTCTAAAATTTTGAAAAATTTTTCAGAAAATGGATTTTCCTGAAGTTCTTCTCAATAATTGAAAATGAGGCAGAACAGTTATGGAATAGCTTATCTCGGATAAATGGTCTTGTTACAGGAGATGAGCCAAATGGTGGGGATTTTATAAATGATTTGTTTTAGACTTAATGACATATTTTACAGAGTATTACAGAATCATTTGTCTCGATTTAATGAATCTGCTTGGCTGCTTGGATAGAACAAAAGAAAAATGAGTGGATTTTTTGCAAAACAGTGCTATATACAGACACTATATCCAGCAAAAAAATCCACTCACTGTAAGTATTTAGTATTTTAATAATCAACTGTTTGTTTTTAGGTTAGATTCAGACCATGCCTCAGTCTTGAAATTAGGATGAACTCCTGCTGCTTTGGTCAGTTCCTCATCCATTATACTCCTCACAAACTCCACGTATTCACTTGTGGTGGCTATTGAATCATGGATAGTGAATACAGGCACTTTGTGCTCTCCTTCATCCCATATTCTTTTGCAGCACCTGTGGAGTATTATTTCACTTTCTACTGACTGTAAGAGACAGGCAAACCTGTTCTTTTGTTTTATGCCAGTCTTGGCAAGCTCAATAAGTCCGTATATTTCAGGGAAAGTGGCTTTGAAGATTCTTTTCATCTTTGCAGCTTCTTTGTCCTGGTTAAGAAAACTGTTTGCCGAGAAAAATGCTATCAGCATCATTATCTTGGCATCTTTTTTTTCTTTGCAGCAGCCCGGATATTGCTCATTGGCTTTATCCATCATAAACTTATAGACTTCCCCACTTGACGCCTTGATGATATATTCGGATTTGCTGTCCTCTTGTATAGATTCGACATATGTCTTTATCTCAGCAAGAAGTTCATCCGAAAATCTGTTTTGGATATTCTCCGGGAGATGACCTATATTGATGTAGGCATCAGAATCCCTGTCCCAGAAATCGGGATTGAACAATATGCACAGCAGGAATGGCTGGCTGTTTGAAATATCTATGGCTGTAAGTTCCTGCCCGTCATATTTTAGGAAATTCCTGTAGTCTTTCTGCATATTGGTTATTGCAGAGTGCAGTCTGTGGACATTTGAATCTATCTTTGCATTATAAGCCCCCGTTTCTATTGCCGCTATATTGTGCATTGCGGCATTATATTGTGACTTCGGATATTTCTTGAAGTATCTCTTGTTCTTTTCATCCCATTTGTCGTGGTTGTCGTCCCAACTTGAATACCCTGATGCAAATTTTCTCTCCTTTACTTGCCAGGCGTACTCTCTTGCACCTGGATTTATCGTAAGTTTCTTATCTTTATACCAGAAGGACAGGTAAGGTATATCCACAAGAGAATTATCTTCCAATCTGTCTGTATCTTTATTGTAAATCTGCGCAGGAACTGCCAATGAAGGCTCTTCTTTTCCTTGAAACTTCCGATGAAAGACATATTTCACCAGTTTTGTATTTTCATAAGCCGGAGCGAACTTATAGCCAATGGATTTTTTCCCTTCAATATAAAATCCGTCAGAAATTAAAACCCCAGTACTAATTAGGTAATCAAGGTAACACTTATAGTCCGGGAAAAAATCCTGAATATATTTAGAGTAGATGTGCACATATCCATCCTCAGAAATAGAATCTTTATTAGATGCCGGAATAGAACTCATAAGACCGATGATATATGCCATACGGTCTTTATCAAACTTAGTACCTCCCTTTGAATAGATGACATCTGTCCCTCTTTTCTTCCGGAACTTAAAATTTGTCAGAGGAAATTGCTCAATATGCTTATCTAAAGCAAGATTTTCAGGAATCATAGCAAAATCCCCGGCGTATTTTCTGGCTACTGCAAGAAACAATTTAGCAGCCTTAAATTGTTGTGGTTCACCAAAATCTTTTACAACCGAAATTTCATTTCTATCAAACCATCCTTTCCAAAACTTCCGGTTCATACACCATCCCTCCTGTTTTATTTCTCCATTATGATACGATATTTTAATTGAAGTCAAACCCACCGGCAGGAATCCACATTGTCGCACACCCTGTATATGAATTATCCAGCTCTATAGAGTTGTCTTTAGGACACTCTGTTTCAAACAGAGTATCAGGCAGTTCATTGAAGAAATAAGTGTTATTGTTTGGCATTTCGTTATCCTCCTGTCCTATTGTTTCGTTCGAACATTGTATACTTCTGATATTTCGTGTTACCACAAGTCTGTTTTTGGCCCTTGTCAATGCAACATACAGACATCTTCTTTCTTCTTCTATTTCATCACTTCCCTTTGCAATGTTTCTCGCCATAGGATATACTCCCGGGGAAACATTCAGCACATAGCAGGTATCAGCTTCAAGACCTTTCGCTGAATGGATTGTTGATATTGTGACTACATCCCTCGGTGAATCATCTGCCATCATATTTCCTTCATCGAGTATCGGATTTAATGTAAAGTCACTGAGAAATTCGGTTACTGTAGAGTATGATTCAGCAACTTTAATAAGCACGGGAAAATCTTTTGATTTTCTCTCCCAGTCATCCCCATATCTGGCTGACAACATATTTTGCATATGCTCTACAGCAGCCTCCAATGCCTTTGACGGATTATTGTTCATATCCTTTATTGCATCAAGAGTAGCTATCGTATCGCTATCCTTTATTTTCATCTTCTTTAACATTGTTATGCAGTCTTCCATTGTTTTACAATCTCCAATCCCTTCTATTAACTTAGCCGACGTCTTGTTTCCTATTCCTTGCCATAATTTGAGATACCGCATCCAGGACAAATCATCTTTTACATTTGCAGTGATTTTCAGTGCTGACAGGACATCTTTGATATGCGCAGATTCAATTAATTTCATTCCTCCAAATACCTGATACGGAATTTTCTTTTCGGTAAAAATCGTCTGGAGAGTTCTTGTTCCGTTACTTGTCCTTGACAGCACCATATAGTTGCTATAAGATTTTTCTGAATCGGTTATACCTTTCATTATGTCATCTGCAATCCATCCGGCTTCATCCCACTCTGAATCAAAGTGGACAAGTTCAGGCTTGTTCCCTGTCCCCCGTACACTCCTGAGCTGCTTGTCATATTTCAAAGGGGACTTCGATATAAGCCAGTTTGAAACATCAAGAATTTCTTGTGTTGAGCGGTAGTTGTCCTCAAGTTTCATTACAGATGAGTCAGTCACCCTGTCCCTGAAAGAATGGACATTCCGGAAATCCGCGCCTCTGAAACCATAAATTGACTGGGCGTCATCTCCGACACAGAACAGGTGGCAATCATCTATAAAAAGAGTCAACAATCGCCACTGAAGTGGATTGGTGTCCTGCATTTCATCCACAAGGATATGGTCGTATTTTGACGCAATATGTTTCTTTGCATCGGGATTGCTTCCCAAAACATTTATAATCTGAAGCAGAAGGTCGTCATAGTCAAGTCTTTTGTGCTGCTCTTTATAGTCAATGTATTGATGTATGACTATTTCAAAATATTTCTTGTTATTTCTTATCCATTCGTCTTTCTGCGCATCGGTCATTCTTTCTTCTGCAAGTACAATATCCTTTATCGCCATTGACAATGAACAACACGTATTTATGACCTTCGAATAGACATCTTTAAAGACTCCGGCTTTTATCCCTGTCCTTTCTGCGACCTCACTGTTTTGACCTAAAATGAATCGGAACACATCTTCCTGTTCACTCTCATCAAGAATCGTAAAATCGCTAAAAGGAAATATCTTCGGATTTGACCTGGTTATCCTATAGCACCATGAATGAAAAGTACTGCCATCAAGTCCTTTTGTTTCCGGGAGCATAGCCTTGACCCTTTCAACTATCTCTCCTGCCGATTTTCTTGTGAATGAAAGAATCTGTATTCTTTTCGGGTCTGTACCGTGAAAAATCAGATAAGCTGCTCTCGCAACTATTGTCCTTGTCTTCCCTGTGCCTGCCCCTGCAAGCACCATCAAGTGTTTGCCGTTGTATTCAACTGCTGCCCTTTGCTGGGCGTTTAAAAACAATAAATCCATGTCGGACCTCCATTTATGAATATCTCACAACAAGATATTCGGTTAAACTTAACCCTGATTAAGGGCATAAACCTAATAATGGAGAAATCGCCACACGGATTAAGCTATAAAAAGGCAGCTCAGTTGCCCGTGAGAAATTTTCTCTATGTCCACCAGAATAGTTCTGACCTACGAAGTTTCAAAAATTAATTTGAGAAAAGCAAATTTATTTTTTTATTTTTTTTCAATTCTTTATCTTCAAAAAAAATATAAAATTCTCATATCCAAACACATACCAATATCCACAATTCATTCAATTATCCATTATGGTATGATATTTCAATGTCGCATCTAAGATACTCATTATGCTGCGTATGACAATGAAAATCCCCCATAATCTGTGATTGATTACAGGGGATAAGGTCATAAATATAAGCCAATTCATTTGAGATTTTCCATAGCCTTGTCTATCTGGCTGTTCTCAAAGCTGTCAAGATAGATTTGGGTAGTACTCAAATCTGAATGCCCAAGTGTTTCTGAAATAAGTTCAACACTCACTCCAGCCCTCTTTAGCACCGTGGCATAGGAATGTCTTGCAACATAGGTGGTAAGATGCTCTATTCCTGCCATTTCTCCAAGAACTTTCAGCTGCTTGTTCACATGTCCTATGACCTTGTGGATTCTGTTCCTTTTCTGCATTTCTGTCTTGTGCACCTTTCTGTCAAGAATGGGGAAGATGTAATCTGCACTGATATGCCTCTCCTTTGAGTATTTTTCAATTATGGCTCTGGCATCTTCAAGCAGAGGAAAACTTATCGGCTTGCCTGTTTTCTTTCTGATGTAATGCACTCTGCCGTCTACTATGTCTGAATACTTCAAAAGTGATATGTCGGAGAAATTTATGCCTGCCCCAAAATAACTGAACAGGAAAATATCTTTAGATAACTGAAGATAAAAGTCAGCCCCAGTAAGGTCAATGGACATTATCCGCAGTATGTCTTCCTTGCCTATTGCCCTTTTCTTTGTGGTAACATCAAATCTGCTCAGTCTGAACTTTTTGAAGGGATAGCTTTCCTCCCTTATCAGGTCTGCTTCAAGAGCCTTGTTGAACACACTCCTCAGTGTTCTGAAATGGATGCTTATGGTTGTGTCCTTGCAGGTTCTCCTGAGCCATTTCTCATACCTTTTCAGCCATTCCTCGTCTATGTCCATAAAGGGAATGTCCAAAGAGTTGTGTGTAAACTTCATAAGGGAATTATATGAATACCTGTAAATGGTGTAGTTGCCCAATGAGCCACCAGCAGAGAGGTCATTCATAATCTTTTCATACATCTCCTTGACTGTCTTTGCATTGACCTTTTTCTCCACTTTGCCGGCAAGGGATGATGCTGTAAACTCTCTCCTGTTTGCCAGCAGTTCAAGTGCAGTTTCCTTGTACTCTGTTTCCTTTGCAACAATCAGTTTTTCAATCAGTTCCTTGTTTGGACAATTCCTCTTTGGTTTGTTCTTCTCAAAGTCCCAGTGTCTTTCTTCAACTGAAACTCCAAGAGCCACATATTTCCTTTTCCCTGCTTTGGTAATTCGCAGCATAAGAGGAAAAGTTCCGTCTTTCAACCTCTTTGATTTGTAGCAAATCACTTCTACTGAAGCACTTAACATATCATTTCTGGTTTACATATAGTTTACATAAAGTGCATCAGAAGTGTCTGAAACTGGGGTTAAACTGGCTTGGAAAAGACAAAAAGAAAAGCAGTCACATCTCTGTAACTGCTTGATAATGAATGAGCGGAAAACGGGAATCGAACCCGCGACCCTCAGCTTGGGAAGCTGATGCTCTACCAACTGAGCTATTTCCGCTTGTCAAGGACTGCAAAGATATATGATTTGCACGTAAAACCAAAACAATTTTTGCTATTTTTGCTATTTTTGCAATCGAAAACCAAACATTTACAAAAACACAAGAATCATGAAAACAAAATTTTCCCTTTGCTTATACACGGCAATCGCCGTCACGGCGGCCATGGCCGCGACATCGTGCAAAAACGGCAATGACGAGACTGGCTATTACGGCACTTACCATGCAGTCATGCCAGCCGCGGACTGCCCGGGCATCAGCACCACCGTCATTCTTGACAGCAATGGCGTATACACTATCGAGAGAGAATATCTTGAACGTTTCAGCGCATACAGGGAGACAGGAAAATACACTGAAAATGAAGGGAAGCTCACCCTCATTTCCAATGACAACGACACGTCATACCTCAAAATAGCCGACGGCGCAATGCAATGGCTGGACAGACAGGGAAACGAAATCACCGGAGACCTTGCCGACAGTTATATGCTGAAGCGTGTCCTCCCGTTGATCCTGCCGGACAAGATGGAAAAGGAAAAAGCAAAAATAACGGGGAACTGGGTAGAACCTGTGCCGGGGATGCCCGGGCAGTTCCAGGGAATCTCGCTGCAAAGCGAAGGCAAGGCCGAATCCATCAACATGGCTACCCTGCAATATGAAAGCTGGGACAGGATCGGGCATGTCATATTCCTGAACGGCAAAAGCATAGGCAACGGAATGACGATAGAGTTCACCGACACCTTGTTGATAAAGAGCTGCACCAAGGATTCGCTCATACTCGCAAGCAAGGACGGCATGGAAATCCGTTATGCGAAAGAAACGCTGTAAGGCATAGCCGACGGAGAGCACAGGACGGTCTCGGACAGGATGGCATTGCAAAAAAATAGGTTTAAAGAAAACGGCACTATTGATACTTGCCGTGATACTTTATTATGCCGTCCTGTTCATGGTCTTCATAATAATCAGGAAAGACAGCATTTTCCCCTACCCCGATTTCATTACGGGTTTCACGTCATGGCTGAAGAACATGCTGCCGACCCTCGTGATGGCCGTCTGCGACTTTTTGGTCATATTCGTAATCTTAGACAGGTTCAGATTCACAAAAAGCCTGATAGTCAAGATAGCGGCGGATTTCGCGGTCACATCGGCGGTGATGTACGCACTGATACTGATATTCGTCGCCGTCCACAAAAAGACCCAGCCCGAACTGGTCGTGGACCAGGCCGGGATATTCATGTACAATGTACTGATAGTCCTCAGCCTTGAAATCCTGTACTATATCAAAAGATCCAAAGAATCCCTCCGCCGGGAAGAGGCGGCAAAACGCGCTGCGCTGCAATACAGGTATGAAGCGCTGAAAGCCCAGGTCAATCCGCATTTTCTTTTCAATTCGCTGAACATACTCCTCACGATCATCCCGGAAGACAGGCAGAAAGCCATGGATTTTACCGTGAACCTGTCAAAAATATACAGATACATCCTTACTTTGCAAAACCGCCGCACAGTCGCACTGGAGGAAGAACTCGATTTTCTCAAATCCTACATCGACATACTGAAGATACGCTATGAGAACGCCTTCTTCGTCGATATACAAGGGACAGAGCACACCTCAGGGAAAACGATAATCCCTTTCACGATGCAGCTTCTCATAGAAAACATAACGAAACACAATATCGTATCCGAAAAAGACCCTATGCTCGTGGAAATATGCATAGGCAAAAACGAAATCACGGTAACGAACAGCATCAAAAAGAAATCCGCCGCAGGAATCAGCACGGGCATCGGGCTGAAATATATTTCCGCACAATACGAAACTGCCGGAAAAGACTTCAGGGTAATCGATACCGGGGACAAATTTTCAGTAAGAGTACCTTATATATAATGCGCCATGAAAACAAGATACATGATAGTCGAAGATGAAGCCGTTTCGGCAAGGAGCCTCGAAAGGATGATCGCGATGATGCGCCCCGAATACGAAGCCGTCTACAAGGCAAAAAGCGGTTCCGACGCATCGGATTACATCAAAAACGGGGATATAGACCTTATTTTCATGGACATCGAATTAGAGGACGGCAATTGTTTCGAAATCTTCAGACGCACAAAGACAGATGTGCCTGTGATATTCGTTACAATTAAGGGAGGGCGCATCGGACGCCCTCCTTTTGATCTTGAGGAAAGTGAACAGGTTTTGCTGGAAAAATGTTCACTTTACCGGCAAGGATGCTCAAAGGATGCCGATAGAGTAGCTTCAAGTGCTGATAATACGATTTTGTTTCCGGGGAAGTGAACCGATTTGGCGCGAAATCATAGCACTTTCTCCGAACAGGCAGCTTCCGGCTTCTGCGATGCAGGCCATGCCGTTTCGGGCTTCTGCGATATTTGGCCTGTGGCCAGAAATACGGTTCACGCCTCGGCAAAGCATGCCTTACGGCCTGCATGGCCTGTCCCGCCGTCGCATCCGTCAGTCCAAGGCCTCCCGGCTCCTCCGGACAGGACAGGCCAAAGCAAATAAATTTGCTTTGCTCTCGGCTTCTCACTATATTTGCCCCACTTTTACGATTTTTTGTTTAAAATATTAATTTTCATAAAATGAACAGAGTATTTTCCGGAAAGACCCGTACAGAGAGCGACCTTATCGGGCCTCGCGAGGTACCTGAGGAAGCTCTATATGGAGTACAGACCCTCAGGGGTATTGAAAACTTCGTCATCAGCCATTTTCATCTGAGCGAATATCCATTATTCATAAACGGACTGGCTTACACCAAAATGGGGGCGGCAATCGCAAATCACCAGCTGGGCTTGCTTACAGACGGGCAGAAAGACGCGATTGTGGCCGCTTGCAAGGAAATCCTTGACGGGCAGCACAGGGAAGATTTCCCTATCGACATGATACAGGGAGGTGCCGGTACTACAACCAACATGAACGCCAATGAAGTGATAGCCAACAGGGCTTTGGAGATCATGGGGCACAAACGCGGAGAATACCAGTATTGCTCGCCTAACGACGATGTGAACTGCGCACAGTCCACCAATGATGCATACCCTACCGCAATACATCTCGGACTTTACGCCACGCATCTGAAACTGATACCGGTGCTCGAACAGCTCATAGCCGCATTCCAGAAAAAAGCGGAAGAATTTGCCAACATCATAAAGATGGGACGTACCCAGCTTCAGGATGCCGTTCCTATGACCCTCGGCCAGACTTTCAACGGTTTCGCGTCAATACTCCGGGACGAGATCAAGCATCTTGACGAGGCTGCCGAAGACTTCCTTACAGTGAACATGGGTGCCACTGCAATCGGAACAGGCATCTGCGCCGAACCGGGTTATGCCGAAAAATGCGTTAAGGCTCTCGGCGAAATAACCGGATGGGACATAAAACTTTCCGACGACCTCGTGGGTGCCACTTCCGACACATCATGCATGGTAGGTTATTCTTCTGCACTGAAGAGGCTCGCTGTAAAACTCAGCAAGATTTCCAACGACCTCAGGCTTCTTTCAAGCGGTCCGCGTTGCGGTCTCGGCGAAATCAACCTTCCTGCAATGCAACCGGGTTCTTCAATCATGCCTGGCAAGGTAAACCCTGTCATACCTGAGGTAATGAGCCAGATCTGCTTCAAGGTAATGGGCAATGAAGTATGCGTAACCATGGCAGGCGAGGCTTCACAGATGGAACTCAACGCAATGGAGCCAGTTATGGCACAATGCACATTCGAGTCGGCGGAACTTCTCATGAACGGCATGGACACCCTCCGCAGGCTTTGCGTGGAAGGAATCACAGCCAACGAAGAGCGCTGCCGCAACTATGTCCACAACAGCATCGGAGTAGTAACCGCCCTCAACCCTATCATCGGCTACAAGAACTCCACCAAGATAGCAAAAGAGGCTCTCGCTACCGGCAGAAGCGTTTATGACCTCGTGCTTGAACATGGCGTACTTACCAAAGAAGAGCTTGACACCATACTGCTTCCTGAAAATATGATCAAGCCGGTAAAACTGGACATCAAACCGAGAAAATAACACGGAACTGTTTTTTATAGAATACGGCGGCCTATGACAGTCGCCGTATTTTTTTTGCAAAGTCACACAAAGTTTTTTTCGCAAAGCCGGGAACGGCCACAAGTATCGAGCCGTGGACACAATTCATTGAATATCTGCTACTTAAATATAAACTAACGGCAAGACCAATGTTCCGAGCGAAGTCCACCTCGATGTCGCTCGGAACATTGATTTTTTGCCACATTTCACTAATCCATTGCTTCACAACGTGTTACAAGGGCGTGAATTAAGGCGGGGCGTTCCAGATGGGCAAAGAACCGATTCTTTTGCAAAATAAAAGATTTGGTGCGTATCTTTGTAGATTGGTTGCCCGGCTTTATAAAAAGCGGGCATACGGAATAATGACAGGCATGATGGCAATGGACGGGATTTTAGCCGACAGGCTAAGAAAATTGGCCGACACATACGAAAACGAGAAATATTTTAAGGAAGACCCGATAGTTTTCCCGAAATTTTTCTACACAGAAAGCAAAAGAAAAGGCTACCGGCTCGAAGACATAGAAATAGCAGGGATCATCTCGGCGCACCTTGCATGGGGACGGCGCGCCATGATTGTAAGGGACTGCAACCGGGCCTTTGACGAGATGGAATGGAGGCCATTCGAGTATGTAATGGAAAGGAAATGGGAAAGCAGGCTCGATGACGGGACTTCGCTTCACCGCACAGTGAAATGGAGTGAATTTGCAAGCATCTGCCGGAACATCGAAAGATTCTATGCGGCGGGAAACAACAGCATGGAAAGCCTCGGGATAAACGGGATCAGGACAGAGATTTACGGCAAGGCAGAAGATCCGAAGGCCGCCAACAAGAAGATAAACATGATGCGCCGCTGGTTTGTAAGGCGGAACAGCCCTGTGGACCTCGGAATCTGGACCGGGACCGATCAGGCAGAACTGCTTCTCCCTTTGGACGTACATTCGCACAGGCAGGCCATGGAACTCGGGCTTACGGAAAGGAAAGGCAAAGACTTGAGGACTGTCCGGGAAATAACCGAAAAACTTGCCGAAGTCTTCCCGGGAGACCCATGCAGGGGAGATTTCGCACTTTTCGGCTACGGAGTGGCTAACGCTGGCGCGGCAAAGTTGCGGCAGGAGGATGCAGACCGGACTAACGCGGGACAGGATGCATAAAATGCCGGAAAAATGCATGACGAAAGAAAACAGACATCGTAAAATGGACGACAGGACAACATATTTGGAGCATTTCAAGGTAACGGAAGACAATCTGAAGGAACTTACGGCATTGGCCCTTTCGAAAGGAGGGGATTTCGCCGACCTGTATTTCGAACACACCATATACAATGAAATATCCATGCGCGACGGGGAAGTGAACTCCGGAGGAAGCCATATCGACTACGGCATGGGCATCAGAGTGCTTAAAGGAGAAAAAACAGGTTATGCATACACCGAAAGCACCGAATGGGAAGACATGCGCAGGGCGGCAATGAACGCGGCAATGATTGCCGACAGCCCGTCGGGAACCGATCCGGGCTATGCATTCTCGGACGGGCTTTTGAAAGACCGTACCCCGGGAAAGCATTACTGGTCGGTGGCAAGTCTGGAAAAGTTCGGTGCAAGACAACGGCTTCCGCTGCTGAAACGTCTCGGTGACAGGATATCCGAAAGCGATGAAAGAGTAATCAAGGTACTTGCAAAGATAGCGGACTCGTTCTCGACAATAATGATGTACAACTCGCTCGGACAACTTACTTTCGACTCCCGGCCATTGACTTCCGTGACCGCGTCGGCCATATTCCAGGACAAGTCCGGAAACACCGAGACCAACTCTGCATCAAGAAGTTTCCGCATGGGATTCGACCTGCTTTCCGCCAGCCTGATTGATGAAGTAGCCGATGACACGGTCAAAGGCATCGACGAACGTTTCAGCGCAATAAGGCCGAAAGGAGGGGAAATGCCGGTAGTGATGGGCTCCGGAGGCAGCGGCATCCTGCTCCACGAAGCGATAGGACATGCATTCGAAGCAGATTTCATCCGCAAGAAACAATCCATATTTTCCGAACAATTCGGAAAAATGATATGCAATCCCGCCATCAACGTAGTGGACGACGGCACCCTTGCATATAACCGGGGTTCCGTGAATGTGGACGATGAAGGGGTTCCGGGACAGAAAACCTACATGGTACGTTCCGGCAGGCTCGAATCGTTCCTGCACGACAGGATAAGCGCGGCGCATTTCAAGACTGCGCCCACCGGAAACGGACGGAGAGAATCATTCCGCTTCCCTCCCATCCCGCGCATGCGTTCCACCTACATGGAAAACAGTGGCTGCAATCCTGAAGACATCATCGCCGAAGTAAGACACGGCATATATGTGGATGATTTCAGCAACGGCCAGGTTAAAATCGGCGAAGGCGATTTCACTTTCTATGTAAAGAGCGGGAAACTCATTGAAAACGGGAAACTGACCGCGCCGATCAAGGATATAAACATCATCGGGAACGGACCCAAGGCCCTTTCGGACATAGTTGCCGTAGGCAATGACCTGAAAATAGACAACGGGGCATGGGTATGCGGAAAAGACCAGAGTTGCGTTGTCACATGCGGAATACCTACCGTATTGGTAAAGTCACTTACGGTCGGAGGAAATGCATAAACGGGCAAAAACTACAAGCCCGGCATCAAAGATTTATTGTAACAGACACTGAAAACGATGAGAATCACCGATAAAGAATATGAAATAGCACTGGACTCCCTGCGTTATGCACTGGATGCAGGGGCAACGGCGGCGAAAGTGTGCCTGAACAAAAGCGTAATGTCCACATACTCCGTACTGGACAAGGAATTCGACAAACTTGTGCATTCGGCGGACAGGTCATTGTATTTCCACATCTTCGCCGACGGGAGATACGGCAATTTTTCCACCAACAGATTCGATCCGGAAGAATTGAAAAGTTTCCTCAAATCAAGCGTGGAAACTGTACGCATGCTTGCTCCCGACGAGGCAAGGGGGCTGCCTGACCCTGAATTGTATTACAAAGGGAAAACCTCCGGCGATGAAATGGGGACGGACGATCCCGGATTCGACACGGTATCCCCGGAAGAAAAAAGGAGCATGGCGATAGAATGCGCGGAAGCGATAAAAGAGGATACCGTCTCGTCCGAAATAGAATTTTCCGACCAGGAAGACGGTACACTGATAGCCGACACCCAAGGATTCACAGGATTTAATTATGAAACCACATACGCGGTTTCTTCCGAAATCACTGTAAAAGGCAAAGGTCATTCAAGGGCGAGCGGATATTATTGGGATGCCTCGCCAATGCTCGGTTCGTTGAGATACAAAGACTGCGCTGCGAAGGCATTGGAACGTGCAAAGTCGAGACTCGACCCAAGGAAAATAAAAAGCGGGAAATACAACCTCGTTGTGGAAAACACCGTCTCTTCCAAACTTTTCGCTCCCATAATCATGGCATTGCACGGAATGGCCATACAGCAGCACAACTCGTTCCTTACCGGCACCCTCGGAAAGCAGGTTTTCCCGGAATGGCTGTCCATAACAGACCGCCCGCATGTCAAAGGTGCACCGGGTTCGAGGCTTTTCGATTCGGAGGGGGTTGCGACAAAAGACTGTGACATCATACACAACGGGACTGTCGGGATGTACTTCATCAATTCTTACGCATCACGGAAACTCGGCATGCCCCAGACCGTGGAATCCCCTTCACGCCCGTCCGTATCGGCTTTCGACCGAACTGTTTCACAGCAAAACCGGCAATGTACGGACAATGGAGAAAACACACTGCCACCGGACACGGAGCAATGCCTAAGCCGCTTATTGAAACGGCTCGGCTCGGGAATCCTCGTCACTGGCTTTAACGGAGGGAATTCCAACCCCGTAACCGGGGCATTCTCTTTCGGCATTGAAGGTTTCCGCTTTGAAAACGGGGAAATACTTTATCCTGTAAGCGAAATGCTCATAACCGGGGACATCCTCTCCCTGTGGGCAAAATCCCTGTTCGCCGGAAACGATCCACTCAGGGGAACGCGGTGGAGGACTCCGACCCTCGCTTTCGGGGATGTGGATTTTAACGGATAATCAATACATTAATTTTAAAACAATATGAAAATTTCAAAAGATGCAGTAGTTTCTGTACACTACACACTTACAGTAGACGGGCAGGTGGCAGACAAGACCACTCCGGAAAAACCGCTTGAATTTATCTTCGGAAAAGGCATGCTCCTTCCCAAATTCGAGGCCAACCTTGACGGAAAGACCGTAGGGGACAAAGTGGAGTTCACCCTCACCCCGGAAGAAGGATACGGCGTATCTGAACCGGAAGCGATAGTGGAGCTGCCTAAGAAGATATTCGAGAGCGACGGCGTTGTCCGCGAAGACATACTTTTCATAGGCAACATGATACCGATGATGAACGACCGCGGACAGGTAATGCGCGGCAAAGTCGTTGAAATCAGACCGGACATGGTTGTAATGGACTTCAACCACCCTATGGCGGGCAAGACGTTGAATTTTGCCGTTGAAGTTGCAGGAGTGCGCGAAGCCACGGACAAAGAACTTACAGAAGGGCTTCACGGGGAATTTGCAAACCACGGTTGCGGCGGATGCTGCGGAGGGTGTTCGGACGAAAGCTGCGGTTGCGGCGACGAAGAAGGAGGCTCATGCGGCAACGGCGGATGCTGCGGCGGATGTGAAAACTAAGAAGCTGGCTATCTGGAAAACTGATTTCAAATAACAAGGCCGGACAAGATGAATTGTCAAACAAATCATTTTGTCCGGCCTGTTGTTTTTAGGATGAGGATGATCCCCTCTTGAAAATTTTCAAAACAGTCTCTAATAAGCCCATTCGAAATTGTCTACCCACAATTTATTCGTGGAGCAGCCGGTAAGATAGTCTCCGCGCTTGCTCGTCGCACATGAAATCACTACCGAGTAATTGCCTTCGGCCGGCTTGGCCTCGGTATCGTACCATACGAAAGGTATCTCGACTGTGGTAAAATCAGCCTGTGAAGCCGTGATGTCCAACATTGCATAGCCTATAATCGCGCCTTCTTCAAGGCTCGTCGCCGTTGCAGGATCCCACATGCCGGTAGGGGTACCTATCCCGGAAGTAACCCCGTGCTGCTTGTTCCAGTCTATTACTACCGCATAGATACGGGATGTATCCTGTTTCCCTTCGTATGCATCACCGTCAGGATCCTCCGAGCCTTTCTTGTCAATAGTACCCACAGATGCCTTGTATGTCACGGACAATGACTTTGGCCTTGCAGTCCAGTTGTAGACCTTGCCGAAATTGGCAGTACCCATCACGCCGGACATTGTAAAATCACCGACATACATATTGCCAGGAGCAAACACCGACCCAAAAACCAAATTGGCTGTAAGATAGGCGACTCCAGGAGTTTCAGTGTCCTCTACACAGAGGTAATTTCCGAGCGTCGCGGCCATCGAGTTGTTTCCGCTGTCCCAGAAACTTTCGCCCTCGGCATTAGGATAAGGAAGATTTCCGCTCTTCATTGACCATGCGGACATGTCGCCGTTAGGGATCTTATCGCCTTCAGCGGCAGAGAAAGAACAAGTATAAGCCACACCGGCATCTTCACGTACTTCAACCTCATAATCATTGCCGGCAAATATGCCAGTCCCCTCTTCAAGACTGTACACGCTCAAAGAAGCGTCATTCTTGGAGCTGTTCCATACCGGTTCGAATACGAATCTGCCGTTGCCTTCATTTGCGGCCCGGTTCCATTCATCCGTACCTGCCTCCCTATAGTATACTTGGGCTGTCTCGGAATAAGGGAACATGAATACTGCCGTATTGTTCCACAAATCCACTTCAGGAGCGGGGATTTCAACAACTTCCACTTTCACATCGGCCATGAAACTCTGGCCGTTGGAAGCGAAGAGGATCACGCTGACCGTACCGCTTGTCTCGGCGTATATGTTTTCCGCGGCAGGAGCCGTTATCACGAATCTGTCCCCTTCTATCGAGGCACGCCATCCGTCAGGCTTGGTTATGGTGACACTGCTCTCGCCGCTCATTGTATAACCTATCGACAGCGTTTCACCCGCTGAAAAATACAGCACATCCGAGGCGGCGAAGACGAAACTCAGTTCCTTGGTTCTCGGCACCTTTATTACCGATCCGTCTTTCAGGGTAATATTTACATAGTCGTCATCTACAGTAACATCCGAGAAGAACGAATCCCCGTCGCTTCCCTCGGCCTTGACTTCGGTGTCTTCCCAATTCTGTCCTCCGTCTGTGGAAATCTCCCAGTTGCCCGTCTCCTCATTGATTCGTACCTGAGGGGCTTCGCCGGTCACCGGTATCTTGTTGCCGTCGCCGTCGAAGATGAACTCTGTCGTGCCGTCCGCGTTCTCGTATGCCCAGTAATATGTGCCTCCTTCTTCAACCACGGTTATGGACGGAGGTGTCATGCCGTCCTTGCCGTTGCTGATGGTGACGGAGGTTCCGTCAGAAAAGTTGATTGTATAACCGTTTTCCGTCTCGACCACGTTGTTCACGGTAACGGACGACTGGAGTTTCGCAATGATTTCCTGAAGGGACGCAATGTCGCCCTGAACCTGTTTCTGGAAATTTTCCAGGGCTTCAACACGGTCTTTCAAATCGTCGATTGAATTTTTCAACGCTGAATCGTCAAAACATGAATTTACGCTAACCGCCATGGCTAACGATGCCGCAACGCACAAAAACTTGCGGCAAATACATAAAACACTCATAAAATACTAAATTTAAACAATTCTCTCAATTTTTCAGGTGTGCAAAGAAAGAGCAATTATCCTATTCAAAATATCATAATTTCCGCATAAAATATCACGATTTTCCTATTTTGCATCCGATAGGATAAAAACGGATTATCAACAGGGCGACAAAGTAATATGGAAAACATTATCCAGTCTTTTTTTTCATACAGTCAAAACCCCGATGAAGCCTGCAAGACAGGCAGCGACCACGTATGTATCATTATATGCACAAGCGGCAAGGCGGAAATAGAACTGGAGACACGTACTTTTTACATATACGAAAAAATCTTCATAACGATAGGGCCGGGAAAGCAATACCGGATAGCCGGATGCTCCAAGGACTTCAGGGCGGACATATACAGCATCCGCCTTGACCTGCTGCCGATAGACGAATTGAAACATGTCTATTCGCTGAAAACTATCTACGATGAAGAGCCATGCAGGAGAATACCCGAGGAAAAATACATAATGTGCCGTTTCATCGGACATTACTTAAAAAGTTTCCAACACGAAAATGACAATATTTACCAGGTGCCCATCCTGAAAAACTATCTGAACATCCTTTTTTACGAGGCATGCAACATCTTCCTGAACGAGCAGGAAAAGAAACAGAGTTCAAAAAAGAAGTACCTTACGGACAGGTTCCTTGCCGACGTGGAAAGCAACTTCAAGGCCGAGAGGAAAATCCCTTTCTATGCCCGCAGGCTCGGGATAACGCCCAAATATCTTTCAACGCTCGTCTCAAAGGAGACAGGGCGCAGCGCATCGGGATGGATAGAGGAATATACCTTGCTCGAAGCCATGAAACTGCTCAGGGAAGGGAAAATGACGATCTACCAAGTCGCATACGAACTGTCATTTTCCACCCCGTCGCATTTCGGGACATTTTTCCGGAAACATACAGGAAAAACACCGAAACAGTTCATCCGTGCCAATAAAATCATCTCTCGTAATGAGGCATCTCTTCCGGAATGACCATGGAAATCTCCACAAGCCCCATGACTTTGCCGTTTTCGAACCATGCCGTCTGGTAAATCATCTTCTTCACGCCTTTCTTGTGTATGGTATACGAATTTGTCCCCCCGGTTTTGAGAAGTCTCTGTATCGTATCCCATGAACGGTCTGAATGACAGGCTCTAAGATTACTTCCTACCAGCCTGTCGGTACCTTCCGCGAAAGTATCGCGCGATTTCCTGTTCATGAAAATGATATTTCCGTCATTATCGCATACCGTGACGGCGCAGTTCATTTCTTCATACCACTTGTAGTCCATAACTGTAATCGTTTTATTTTACCCTGTTTTTCTGAAAATGAGGTATAATCTTGAATTTGAATATCATCAGCGACACTGCACAGAGCACGGCTCCTGACAGATAGGCGTATGAAAACGAGAACGCCCCTCCTATCATGCCTCCGAGCACAAGCCCGATTCCTATGCCTACGTCCCACGAGGTAAGATAAGTGGAAGTCGCAGTCCCCCTCTGGTCATTGCGCCCGAGATTCACGAACATGGTATTGAACGCCGGGAACATCATTCCTGAACCTATGCCGAGAAAAAGCGCACTGCAATAGAGAAGGATTTTGGCCGCATGTACGGAAACCGGCGAAACCAGCTCGCAGGCATACAGTCCCGCATAGCAGAATACCACAATCGAGATACCGGCCATGATTACCTGGGTTATCTTACCGTGGTCCACCTGTTTTCCCGAGAACATCCTCGAAACCGCCATTCCAGCGGCCATGAACGTAAAAAACAGGCCGGTGCCGGAAACTATGCCTATGCTCTTGGCATACATGGCCACGTACGTGGTAGTGATACCGTATGGGATGGATATCAACAACAGATCTACGCCCACCGGGATGCCTTTGAGCAGTATGAATCTGTCCAATGATATGGGACTGTCGCGTTCTATCCGCGGCTTTACCGGCGTCTTTACCAATGAAGCCATCACCAGTCCCGCAAGGCAACATCCGAAAGCGCTCAGGAAAATCACCGTGAATGAATAGTAATCATGCAGGAACAGGCCTGTCATCGGGCCGAGGGACATCGCTATATTGTTGGCAAGTCCGTAATATCCGATGCCTTCCCCTCTTCTGGATGACGGGAGAATGTCTATCACTATGGTGTTTCCGGCCACTGTCACCATTCCGAATGAAAGGCCGTGAACTATCCTCAATGCCACGAAAAGCAATACCGTACCGGCGACAAGGTACAGGCCGAACACCGAGGTGAAAACCGTGAAAGCCAACAGGTACAACGGTTTACGGGCAAAAGCGTCCAGCAAATATCCTGAAAAAGGACGCACAATCAATGCAGCCACGGTATAACATGCCAGTATCGTCCCTATGGCGCCTTTTCCCAGGCCGAATACCTCGGTCAGATAAAAAGGCAGCACCGGCATCAATATGTAAAAACCGAAATAAAGCAGGAAATTCGCTGCAAGTATATAACAATAACTCGGTGAAACCAAACGGTCTTTCATATCTGGTATATTATGGTTTATGCCATGACGGGGCTATACGGTTCCTCCACCGTCCGTTATCCTCCAATTGTGACACACTGGGCCGAATCCCTTGCCGAACAGATATTCCGAACCGGCACGGATGGCTCCGTCTATGTATTTTTCAGCCTCATGCACGGCATCATGCAAAGAATACCCCCTTGCCGTATATGCGGCTATCGAAGAGGACAGCGTACAGCCTGTCCCGTTTACATTAGGAGTACGTATCATCTCTTTTTCTATTACCTCGCAGCCGTCCGTTCCTGCCTGTTTGAACAGGTCTATCTGCCTGCCGTCGGGTCTTATGGACTTGACTATGACCGAACTTCCCCAGCGGCAAAGTTCTTCCATGTCTTTTCCGGCAGACTCCATCGTCATTTCATGTCCCAGCAGGAGTGCCGCCTCGCGTGCATTGGGAGTTATCAGTCTCGCCAAAGGGAATAGCTCGTTTTTATAGGCTTCAATGGCGGAGATTTCCACAAGTCTCTGCCCCGTGGCATTTACCATTACGGGATCCACGATTGCAGGTATTCCGGGGTATTTTTCCAACAGTCCCGCCACCTTGGAAATAAGTTCTTCGGTAAACAGCATGCCTATCTTTATGGCACAAGCCCCGACATCGGACAGAAAGGACTCCGCCTGTCCTATGACCAAGTCCGGAGGAAGCGGATAAATGTCCTTGACAGCCGTAGTGTCTTCATTTACAATGCATGTGACACTTCCCGCCGCGTATGCCCCGCAACAGGTAATAGCCTTGATATCCGCCTGTATGCCGGCACTCCCGAGAGGCTCGCTTCCCGCTATCACCAAAACTTTCGGATATACCTTATTCCTTTTGACTGCATCGCCCATAATATCCGAAACAGCTATCTTTTCTATTCCCATATTGTTTACAAAGATTTTTATTGACGACTCAGAAGCTGTTTAAAATTTTTTCTCAGAACATTTGAGACAGGCTTTCGTGCAGGTTTTTGTCGTTTTTTGAGGAGAATAGCAGCGCTATTTTACGATAAAAACGGCGGAAACTTGCCGGAATGCTGTCACAAAGAACTTTTGAAAAAATTTCAAACAACTTCTCAGCCCATTACGGCCTCCATGGCCGAAACAAGCCCGTCTATGTCCTTTTCCGTCGTATCGAAAGACGCCACGAAACGCACCTCGCCGGCATCCTCGTTCCAATAATAAAAGAAGTAATCTTCCGCCAGTTTTTCAGACGCCTCCTTAGGCATGGTCAGGAACAACTGGTTGCTTTCGACTTTTTGGGTAAAACGGATTCCCGGAACAGCGGACAGCCTGTCGGCCAATAATCTTGCCATGCGGTTGGCATGTGCTGCACAATCAAGCCAAAGCCCGTCAGTCAGATATGCCGTAAACTGTGCGGAGATATAACGCATCTTGCTTGCGAGCTGCCCGCACTGCTTGCGCACGTATTTGGCTTCTTCAAAAAGCGACTTGTCGAATATGACTACGCATTCCCCGAACATCAGCCCGTTCTTCGTCCCGCCCAAGGTCATCGTGTCCACTCCGCAATCCTCGGAAATCTCCTTGACCGAAACTCCCAGAGATGCAGCCGCATTGGCTATCCTCGCTCCGTCAAGATGGACTTTCAGACCATAACCGTGGACAAAATCCACAAGCCTTTTCAATTCCTCCGGCGTGTAGACCGTACCCAATTCCGTACACTCTGAAATATAGAGGGCGCCCGGCTGCGAGTGATGCTCGAACCCGAAACCCGTAAGGAAGGGCTTCAAAAGCTCCGGGGTAAGTTTCCCGTCAGGAGCAGCGACCGGACGGATCATGCAGCCGGTGAATTTGCCGGGAGCGTTGCACTCGTCCACCGCGATGTGGGCCGTCTCCGCACATAGTATAGAATGATACGGCCTGGTCAGCAACTGTAGTGCGAACATATTGCTGCCCGTGCCGTTATATACAAACATCGGAAGCACCTCCCCGTCAAAAAGCGAACGCACTTTTTCCGACGCCTCGCGTGTCCATTCATCATCCCCGTATCCCGGTGCATGGTCGGTATTCGCACGCAATATCGCATCCATTATCCTTGGGTGTACCGAACTGTTGTTGTCCGAGCCGAAACTTCTCATCTTGCAGAAAATTTAAATATCCGTAATTCAAAAACAAGGCGGTGTGCCGTAATTGCAAAATCTGACATGCCTAAGGGGCTGCGTCAAAATTTACCATTTTGACACAGCCCCCATAAGGGTGACCCTCCTGTTTAAAACTTATAGCTCAATCCTACTTTGAACGAATTGGTAAGCACATCTGTAACACCTGTCCCGATATAGTAAGCCGCATCGATTGCGAAATCGAAGAACTCAACTCCTATACCCACCGTAGCGTATGAAGGCCACCATGAATTATCTGCCGAGAAACGGTATCCTCCCCTGAGCGAAATCATATCGATAAACTCGAATTCCGCTCCTATGCCGGCGGTTACCGTAGACGAATTCAACAGATAATTGACATCGACTGCAGGAGTAATATCCAATATGTCATCCACGACTTCATAGTCTCCGGAATACCCCAGACGGATATCCATAGGAAGCATGCTTGTTCCGGACGGATAGCTCATTACTCCCAGATTTCTTGCGGAAAGGGCCACATTGAAATATTTTCTGCTATACATCAAATCTATGTCGGCACCGCCTCCGATTCCCTGAGTACCGGTCATCAGCATGTCATAAAAGAAATGCAGATTGATTGCGGCGGCAAAGCCTTCTATTATATGCATTCCGAATGAAGCATCCACACTAAGGTTCGTAGATTTGTCCCCGACAAAAACGCCCGTTTTCATCATCTGCCCCCTAAACCCCAATGAAACGGTATACCTGTCAGAAAGTTTATAAAATGCGCCTAAGGCAAAATTGTTATTGTCGGTCATTTCAGGCTGCCATGATGAATAGCTGGCCGAGATGGCAAAATCATCGTCCGAAAGAGCTGCCGAAGCAGAGTTCGTATAAATACTGAAACCTTTCCCATACATTGCCGTATAAGCATCAGCCATTCCGGATGTCCTCACATCGGGGGTAACATTGACAAGTCCTTGCCCGAAAAGGCTAACCGTCACAAACATTGCTGATATCAATAATAGTATCTTTTTCATATCGGGATTGTTCTTTAATATTTAACTACATTTGTCTTATACTCTGTACCGTCTTCCGCAATCACGCGTATATTATATACGCCTACACTTCTTTCAGACATATTAACGGTGAAAGGAGAGAACGGAGCCACCTCCACGGTTTCATTAGCCACAATACCGCCGGCTGTGTTGGTAATGGTTATTTTGTATTTTCCATCCGTTCCCGGTCTGATATTAAGCACGTCATACACAGGATTAGGATAAACATCGACCATCTGGGCACCGTCACGGACAAGAATAGTGATCTTGAACTCGACAGGAGCGCCCATGCCGTCCGATGCGGAAAGCGTCATAGTCGCCGTTCCAATCTGCAACGCCGTAATATCGAAATACGAACCGGATTGAGCTATAGTGGCAATATTGTCAATATCTATCATATACGTATATGTAATATTGTCATTGTCCTTATCCGTAATATAGTCTGCCATATTGACCCTGATTGTTTCACCCGTTCCATTGAAACATACTCCCGGGAAGTCTACGGTCATTGCCGGAAGAGAGTTCTCTTTTATCGTAAATTCAAACGAATCCTCCGTACTCATACCGTATTCGTCCTCAACTCTCAGACTAGTATTATATGTGAAATTTTGAGGCAATTCCCAACCATTTATAGTCACGATAAGAGTATCACCGAGCAATTCATTTCTGAAACTACCTGCATCTGAATCCATGGAATACTCGACAGCATGTCCGTCCGGATCATATACGGCTATTTTCAATACCCTTGTCTCATTAGGCCTTACAGCAAATTTTTTATCTTCGGGCTTGATGGTTATGACTGGAGGATTGTTCTGTCCGGTTGTGACTTTTACAACTTCTGAAATCCCGGATACATTCTTTGCCCTGTCGAATGCGGCTGCGGCAAAATAATAATCAGTATCGAATTCCAAGTGTTGTACTGATATGCGTTTTAGCAAAGGATCTTCCCCAACGCTCTCCAACTCATTGACATTGTATTCAAGCACGGTAATATCCGACGGGATATTGCTGAAATCCACCTCAGAGAAAGATTTCTCGCTATAGCAAACATATAAGCCGGTCGCATTCCCATCGTCAGCATCGGACGGAACACCTACGGTCATATCCACGATATTGCTTGTCGGGGTTTCAACTTCAAACTTGCTTACAGCCTCGGGAGGGATCGTGCTTGTAGCAGCCAACGCCCATTCCGTGTTGATAAGTCCGCGTCCAAGCATGCCTTCCCAATCCGGATTGTATTCATATAACATACTCGGATCACATGCATTCAACAATATTTCTTTCAATCTGTCAGCTGTAAATCCAGAACCGCCAAGGGCCGAAACCACAAGTGCCGCTATTCCGGACACATGAGGACAAGCCATCGAGGTTCCTTGCATGCCTTGATAGCCTCCCATGGACATCGGCACGGTACTGTAAACATATCTGTTCTTCAAAGCATCGCCACCTGGCGCCGTAATGTCCACCCAGTCACCGACATTGGAATAATATGCAAGTACATAATCGGCGCCTATCGCAGCCACGGCCAGTACAGCATCGTAGCTCGCCGGTGAAGCCATAGTATAATGTTCATCATTCCCTGCAGCAAAGATAACGACACCTCCGGCCATAGGACCCACTTGTTTGCCATCGGCATCCATTCCTGCATACTTGATAAAATAATCTATTGCGGCTTTCGTAGATTCGGGCAGAATATGTGCGCTGCTCTTAGGCAAGCCCCAACTGTTCTGCGCTATTACAGCCCCGTTGTCAGCTCCGTATTTCAATGCATTTGCACTATTGCCGCTACCATCATCGTATCTGTGATCAAAAATCTGGCAGGACATCAGACGCACTCCGGAATCAGGGGAACCGTCCCCGCCGGCCACACCTATCACGCCTGTTCCGTTATTATTTACAGCAGCTACCGTTCCGGCCACATGGGTTCCATGGTCATGCTCTGTCAAAGCGCCCGGATACATGAAATTGTACCCGTAAATATCATCGACGTACCCGTTACCGTCATCATCCACGCCTTCCTGTCCGTTGAGTTCCGCTTCATTTACCCACATGTTCTGGGCAATGTCAGGATGGTCGTAATCTATACCCCCATCGACTACGGCAACTATCACTTCAGGGCTTCCCGTAACTCCATAACGCTCGTATGCATTATAAAGGTTTATATCGGAACCTTCTCTATAACCGCTCAATTTCGAATGGTTATGATAATGCCATTGCCTGTCGGCTTCAGGATCATTGAAAGGAGGGTTTGTTGCGAATGTATATATAGGCTCCGATGCATTTCTTACGTTATAATCGTATTCGGCATATTCCACGCCTTCTATGCTGACAACGCTTTCCGCCGCCTTGGTCAAAGGCATATTTTCATCGAATACTATTTCATACCATTTGTCTATACCCGACTCTCTCTCCCTTTTCACAAAACGAGGGTCGCTTTTGAACAGCCTTGAAACAGATTTTACATTCAGGTCGGCCAATGCGTTGTCCACAGACTTGACACCGGCAATCATCACATTGCCTTCCTCGTCCGTAAGGCTTTCGAACTCCTGTTTCAATTCATCGGTAACCCTGATCAGTATCTTTCCTTCCTTGGCTCCTTCAAGCGGAGAGGTCAATACCGGCCTGTCCGGCTCTTCAGGCTGTATACGCTCCTGGCAAGCCACAGCCGACAAAGCCAATCCGGCTAACAAAAAAAACTCTTTCTTCATCGTTTTTTACCTAAAACTAAATTTTATAATTATAACCAATAATATTTCTTCCCCTGAACGCACAAGTAATACTTTGCAAACAAAAGCCCGCAAATATACTATAATTTCAAAAAAACGCAATATGGGAACAGGCGTTTTTTATTGTAATTTCATCAATTTTTAAATCGACAAAACGCTTCAGGAGATTTTCAACATCAGCACAGGCTCTTCCTTGACTTCATCCAACGGTTCAGAAACAAAGTTTATGGAAGAAAAATCTATCGATTTCAGGTCGATGCACCTTATGGTACCATTGTGCATGGTCTTATAATACAGCTTCAGGTTGGTAAGGTCCGTCGAGGAAGTCCATTGCGTGGCACTCGGTATATCGGGAGCCTGTCCTGCCGGATGTTCCACGCCCACAGGAATATCGAAATTGTTCAGGATATGGAAACTCTGCATCACGCATTCACGGCCGGTCTTCTGCTCCGGGGCAGACATCCTGTAAAAGAATGCCCTGACGAAGCGTGAAGGCGGGGTGACATCCCCCGGAATCCCAAGCATTCCGCTGCCGGCGCCGAACGGATGCACAAGGGTACCGCCGACAGAAAACGTCTTCGCTCCTCCCGGATAAAGATTGACATAGTTGTTGAGATTGGTCACATGCCACATGAAACCGGGCGCATTCGTAAGCACGCCTACGGTATTTTCATAAATCTGCGGCACACCGTCTATTATTTCAAGGACTATCTGCCGCCCGGAGGCATCCCCTATACGCCAATGCACGGTGGAAGAGCCTTCGATTGCCACGACATTTATCTTCCTGACGGCAGCAGCGACCTCGTCCACCGTCGAAAAACGGGAAAGCATCCACGACACGAGCTGCAGGTCCGCTATGGTCTTGCCATTGTTTTCCTGTTTGTATTCAGGATATTTGCCATATCCGGGGAAATAAAACAGCCCGGCCGACAGGCCGGCTTCATTCAACCCTTCGACTACAAACTCGTCCTGTACGATTGAAATGCCGGCAAAACCGTACTTGGCCTCGAATTTCATCCCGTTTTTGCCCGTAGGCGTATATGAGACGAAATCCATTCCACGGGGAACAATGACATATCTGCTCGGCAATTCGCTGTCCCCCCACTCTATGGTACGGGCAAGGATCACGCTTCCGTCCGCCGCCCTGAGCATTATGCCGGTACATGCGCGGGAAACCGGCTGGCCGGCGAACAACAATATTGCCGCCAAGGCAATTGATACTTTTACAATAAATGGCTTCATAATATCTGCTGTTTTACTTGATAATTGATTTTCTGTCCGGATCATTGATTTTTTTCCTGTAGGAAATAGTAGCCGTCGCCTGGTTCACAGGCATCACCAACAATTCGGCAAGCTGTATATGCTCAGGAAGAGAAGCCGCGAAATAGACTGTCAGGGCTATATCGTCCCCGTTCAAAGGGCGTATGCCGTCATAACATGCATCCGCCGCCGCTTTGTCGCCACGGTATCTTATAACCGAAAAATTGGTCTCTACCAGTCCCGGCTTTATATTCGTCACCCTCAACGGGGTATCCACCAAATCTATCCTCAGTCCGTCCGAAAGGGCTTTCACAGCGGCTTTCGTGGCACAATATACGCTGCCTCCGGGATATGCCGCATCCCCGGCAATCGAGCCTATGTTGATTATATGCCCCTTGCCACGGGCCACCATTCCCGGCACGACCATCCTTGTCATGGCAAGGAGAGCCTTTACATTGGTATCTATCACTATGTCCCACTCATCGAGACTGCCTTCGAATTCCTTGTCCACCCCGATGACGAGACCCGCATTGTTAATCAGCACGTCTATGTCCTTCCATCTTCCCGACAATGAAGCCAGGGCATCGGAAGCCGCCTTCCTGTCGCGCACATCGAATGGCAGCAACAGCACCTTGGCACCGTATTTCTGTTCCAACTCTGATTTTAATGCTTCCAGTTTGCCGATGTTCCTTGCATTCAGTATCAAATCAGATCCTTCGGAAGCAAATTTGCGTGCGCAGCCTTCCCCTATACCGCTGCTGGCACCGGTTATGAAAACAACTTTACCTTTCATGACAACAATCTGTTTTTAATAATAAAATCCAAACAACAAATGTAAGTATTTTTCACGTAGCAATATACCGTTTTTGATTTTTTCGGTAAAATATCCTGTTTTCCCCATACCCGGAAGAGGAAGACGCAATTGTAACAATATTGAAACATTTTCTAAACGTATAAGTCAAAGTTATTGTATATTTTTGCGCCGGAAAAATCAGATAAGTAAGATTATGGAGACATTATTTCTTGTGGTCGTGGTCATATTGTTCACACTCGCGATCTTCGACCTTTACGTCGGAGTAAGCAATGACGCGGTCAATTTCCTCAACTCGGCCGTCGGTTCCAAAGCGGCCACTTTCAAGACACTGATGGTAGTGGCTTCCTTGGGCATATTCATAGGTGCCGCCATGAGCAACGGCATGATGGACATAGCCCGGCACGGCATCTTCCAACCGGAACACTACTATGCGACGGAACTGCTTTATCTGTTCGTGGCGGTGATGATTACCGACGTCATCCTTCTGGATGCGTTCAACTCATTCGGAATGCCGACTTCCACTACGGTTTCGATGGTGTTCGAATTGCTCGGAGGCTCCGTAGCCCTCGCGATGTTCAAAATGCATGATGACCCGTCCCTTACATTGGGGATGCTTCTTAACACCGAGAAAGCACTCTCGGTCATAATCGCGATATTCGTATCCGTGGCGATAGCGTTCTTCTTCGGAACATTGGTACAGTATCTCGCACGTCTGATATTTTCATTCAACTTCAAGAAAAACCTGAAATGGAAGATAGGCATCTTCGGAGGCCTCGCAATCACGGCAATCATCTATTTCATGCTTATAAAGGGACTCAAGGACGCTTCCTACATGACACCTGAATTCAAGGAATGGATACACGACAACACCTTGCTTGTGGTAGGATGCTGCTTTGTGTTCTTCACGATACTGATGCAGATACTGTACTTCCTGAAAGTCAATGTATTCAAAGTAATCGTACTCACCGGCACGTTCTCGCTCGCGCTCGCATTCGCGGGCAACGACCTGGTGAACTTCATCGGAGTCCCTCTTGCCGGATATTCGACATACCATGACTATATGAACCTCGGCAACGGAGTGGGCTTCGACAATTTCCTGATGGATTCCCTGAACGGCCCGGCCAAGACACCTATAATATTCCTGATAGCATCGGGAGCAATCATGGTGTTCGCCCTCATTACATCCAAAAAGGCGCACAGGGTGACACAGACCGAAGTAAACCTCGGCAAACAGGACGAAGGCAGCGAAATGTTCGGCTCGTCTCCTATCGCACGCACCATCGTAAGGAAGACTACCGTGGCCGGCAAGGCAATAGCCAAAATAATACCTCAAAAAGCATTGGACTGGGCCGACAGCCGGTTCAACAAGGATGAAATGATACTTGAGAACCATGCCGCGTTCGACCTCGTAAGGGCTTCCGTCAATCTCGTGCTTTCCGGCTTATTGATAGCATTGGGCACATCCCTGAAACTTCCTCTTTCGACAACATACGTGACGTTCATGGTCGCAATGGGTAGCTCCCTTGCCGACAGGGCCTGGACAAGGGAAAGCGCGGTCTACAGGGTTACCGGAGTCATGTCTGTCATCGGAGGATGGCTGTTCACGGCGTTTGCGGCCTTCATGGCATGTTTCATCCTCACATGCATCATCCATTGGGGAGGCTTCGTGGCGATAATCATCCTGTTCATCGGCCTGTTCATCTTCATGTACCTCAACAGGCACAAAGGCGCGATTGAAAATGACAAGATACAGGACGACCTGATAACCAAAGTGCAGAACTCAGAATCGGATGCCCTCTCGATAAAACTGATGAAACAGCATTACCAGGAAGTGATGTCCCAACTGCTGCAGTCTCAGGCATCACTGTACAAGTCCATCACAGAAGGGCTTCTTGACAACAATCTGAAAATACTCAGAAAGTCCATCACAGAACTGAAAGACAACAAATTCCTTCTGAAAAACTCGCGGCGCAAGGAAATCGTGGCGATGCGCAAGATGAAAAACCAAAGCGAGATGATACAGGCTTCGTCATGGTTGCACCAAGGTTTCAGCAGCTGCGAGCAGATGCTATATTGCCTGCGAAGGGTATGCGATCCGTGCAAAGAACACGTGGACAACAACTTCACTCCTATCCCTCAGGAATATGCCGATGAATTTATCCCGGTAAGGAATGATCTGTACAATCTCATGACACGCGTAGAAGCCACCGTAGCATCATACGATTTCTCAAAGAAAGGAGAGATTGTCGATGAAATAGACGCATTGAAAGACAGATTCAAGGCAATCCGCAAGAAGAGGACAGAGGATATGTCGGCAGCACAGTACAACCCTGACCTTATGATGCTGTACGTGACAATCCTTCAGGAATCCGAAGAACTGCTCTACCAGATGAAACACTTCATCAAGGCCGCATCGGAATATCTGAAGTAATCATTTCTTATATAAAGTAAATATGAATTCCAGCCCGCCTCCCTTGCGGATGCGGGCTTTTATCGTGCCTTTATGATACAAAACAGCGTTTTTTACAATCGACAGCCCCAATCCCGTGCCTCCGGCTTTTCTCGAACGCCCCTTGTCCACCCTGTAAAAACGGTCGAAAATCTTTTCAAGATGTTCTTCGTCCACCCCTACTCCGTTGTCCGCGAACGATATTTCTATCCTGTTCCTGTCAGAATAAAGCACATTAATATAAATGCATGTGCCTGACGAATAGGCTATGGCGTTCTCGGTAAGATTGCGGAATATCGAATTGAGCAGGCCCGGATCCCCGACGACCACCTCGGCATCCGATATGTCCGAACATACCTTCATCCTTTTTTCTTCAGGCAGAACAGCCACGTATTCCTTTATATCGTCTATGATGCCTTTTAAAGCCACCGGTTCATGCCCGAACATCCTGCCGGCCTCGTCAAGACGGGTTATCGTGGATATGTCCTGCAACAGTTTGTTAAGACGCTCTGTCTGCTCGAAAGCCTTGACCGCAAAATTCATCATCGTCTTCCTGTCTATGTCCGGGATGGTTATTATAGTCTCAAGATAGGCACGTATAGAACTGACCGGGGTCTTCAGCTCATGGTTTATATTGTCCGTAAGCTCCCTTTTCAGATCATGCTTTTCCCTCTCCCCCTTGTCCATTACCGACCTGTTCAGCAGCCTCGCTATGGCGAAGGAAACGATGAACATCATGCAGGTTATAGCAATCATGAACCATATAAAACGGCTGTCCACTTTAAGGAAATGCTTCAGCGTGCGGCCGTACGGGATCGCGCTCCTCACCACCAGGCCATGGTCGGAAGCGGCCGAATAAAAGAAATGCATGTTTTCCGTTTCCGAGAACCTCCTCTCTATATGGGCCTGCCCGTCTTTGAGTGCATGGGCGATTTCCGAACGGTCCAAATGGTTGGACAAAGTGTCCGGACGGTCAGAATCCGTGTCGTACAGCACGTTGCCGAGCGAATCTATGACAGTAACCCTTACCGAATCGTCAGCCCGGGCTACATTGACAGCCTCCCGGGGAGACATGCCTGCCCCGACAGCGGAAAGGATCTCCCTGTTCAATGCCTGCAGGGACGCGTTGAGGGTCTCGGACTTGAACTGCTTTTCCCTTTCATACTGGAACAAGACAAAAGTGACAGACACTGCCAACGAAAAAGCCAGCAACGCTATCACTATTTCAAGATAGAATCTGTTCTTACGGTTCAAATGTATAGCCATATCCGGACCTTGTGACGAGTTTATACCCGTATTTTCCCAATTTCTTACGCAACCTCGTAATATTCACGTCTATCGTACGGTCCATGACAATCACATCCGACCCCCATACCCGTGTCAGGATATCCTCGCGCGAAAAGACAACGCCGGGATGGCTTATAAGCATCTTCAATATCTCATACTCCGTCTTGGTCAGCTCGACAGGTTCCCCGTCCACGAAACACTTCTTCATCTCCATGTCTATCACGAACGGGCCTTTTTCTATGCGCACCGGTTTCTCCTTGGCGGCCCGCGCCGCTTCGGAACGCCTCAGGACGCTTCTTACGCGTGCCGAAACCTCGTTCAAGGAAAACGGCTTGCAGATATAGTCATCCGCCCCGAGGTCCAGTCCTCCTACTATGTCCTCTTCACGGCCTTTTGCAGTACAGAATATTATGGGTATGTCCTTCGTATCGTCACGGCGTTTGAGTATTTTGGCCATGGTCACGCCGCTCATTTCCCCCATCATGACATCGAGGAGGATCAAAGAATACACGCGCAGATCCAATGTCATGGCCTGTTCCGCGCTGAAAGCGGTGTCCACCGCATATCCTTCGTGTTCAAGATTGAATTTAAGCACCTCGCATATCGACTCTTCATCATCGACGACGAGAATCCGTGTTTTCTCCATATGATAACTATAAATAATTCATTAACAACTGTTCCAACTGTCCGGGACTGTCCACGAGGACACGGGCTGAATGGGACACTAACTCATCCTTGCTCCTGAAACCCCATGTAACCCCCACGGAAAGCACGCCTGCCGCATTGGCAGTATCCATGTCGATACCGGAATCCCCCACGAAAACCGTCTCGGACGGCTTTGCCCCCGCATCTTCCATCAGTTTGCAAAGCATATACGTGTCCGGTTTCAAAGGTATGTCCGGCCTTTGCCCGTAAACTGCGAAAAAATCCATATCGGGAAAATATTCACTGACTAATCTGCAAGTCCCCGCATGGAACTTATTGGACAAAACCGCCACCTTCACGGAAGCCTCATGCAATGAACGCAATATCCCGCGCATACCGTCGTATGGCACGGTATGCCCGTCGATATGGGCCGCATAATACTCCACGAACTCGTCCCTCATGCGCTCCACCTCCGTCTCCGGAACATCATCTGGCAATGCCCTTTCCACGAGGCGCCTTACCCCGCTTCCGACAAATATCTTATACTGTTCCAATTCATGCGTTGGATAACCGTTGGCGACAAGTACATGGTTGCATGCAGCGGCAAGATCACCTATTGTATTCAATAAGGTGCCGTCCAGATCGAAAACAACTAATTTTACAGCCATTGACACAAAATTTGACACAAAAATAATAAAACATGACAAAACGTCCGAAAAATTTGCGGACAATACGTCATTTTTGTGTTTTGGTATCCCTTTTGATAAAAAAGATGTCGTCCGCGGGGATGCGGACAGAAAAACGGTTTAATTGATTTTAAAATTTATAAACTATGATTACAGAGAAACTTCAAAAAGCGATGAACGACCAGATAATGGCTGAAATGTGGTCGTCGAACCTCTATCTTTCAATGTCTTTCTTCCTTGCAAAGGAAGGTTATGACGGACTGGCGCACTGGATGAAAAAACAGTCTCAGGAAGAACTTGAACATGCATACGACATGGCCGCATACGTGATAAAGAGGGGCGGTCAGGCACAGGTAAACATGATAGACGTGGTTCCTCAGGGCTGGGGAAGCGTCACTGAAGTGTTCAAACACGTGTACGAGCATGAATGCCATGTTTCATCGTTGATAAACACCCTCCTCGACATGGCTGTCGAAGAAAAGGACAAGGCGACCGAAGACTTCCTTTGGGGTTATGTCCGCGAGCAGGTAGAAGAAGAAGCCACGGCGCTTGACATTTACGAAAAGACCAAAAAGGCCGACAATGCTTCCATCCTGTTCCTTGACGAAAAATTGGGACAGCGCAAATAAGAATGAACGCCCGAAAGGTGCAATTTCGAAGTTTATGCAGATGAAAGACAGCGGACGTCGGAGACAGTGTTTTCCGGCGGCCGCTTTTCTCTTTCTGATATAAGAATTTGTTTAAACGTAAAAAACAGATTTTTCACAATAGCGACGCAAATAATGGAAAGAAAAGAAATAACTTACGATACCGTAAGAAAATCGGACGAGATACGCACCTATATAAAACAGGCCGATGAATCCCTGAAAGCTCTCGGGTTCACGGAACATGCTTTCGCCCACTGCACGAAATGCGCCATCAAGGCGGGAGAAATCCTGACCGAACTCGGCTACAGTGAAAGAAACGCCGAACTTGCGAGGATAGCCGGGTTCATGCACGATATCGGGAACGTGGTGAACCGCTCAGACCATGCACAAAGCGGGGCTATAATGGCATTCAGGATATTGGACAACATGGGAATGGCTCCGGTGGAGATTGCCAAGATAGTAACGGCCATAGGAAACCACGACGAGTCCACTGCCTACCCGGTAAACGCAATCGCGGCGGCGCTGATCCTTGCAGACAAAAGCGACGTGCGCCGTTCAAGGGTAAGGAACGGGCGGAAGACAAGTTTCGACATCCACGACAGGGTTAATTTCGCCGCTGTCGAATCCGACCTCGAACTCGACAAGGATGCAGGCAACATCACACTGAAACTGATAATCGACACAAAGATAAGCCCTGTCATAGACTATTTCGAAATATTCATGAACAGGATGCTGCTCTGCAAAAAAGCAGCCGCCTTTTTCGACCTGAAATTCAAACTCGTAATAAACGGGTCCGAACTGCTCTGACCGGAAAAGACGGATGTTCAGGAATAATGCCGGAAGTCCGGCACCGCACCCGACAGGCGGGGAAAACCGCCCGCCGGTCAGATTGAAAGTATCTTTACAGCATTGAGATCGTCCCTGTCGATAGTAGGCCTGTGATCCACTGCACGCACGAAAGGGACAAGCACATATTCGCCTTTCTGTTTTCCCACCATTACGTTCCGCTGCCCTTCCATCAATGCCGTCACGGCGGTCATTCCCATCTTTGACGCAAGTATCCTGTCACGTGCCGTAGGCGAGCCTCCCCGCTGTATATGCCCCAGAATAGTCACACGCGCATCGTATTGCGGGAACTCTTTCTTGACACGCTCGGCAAGTGCCATCGCCCCTCCCGTCTTCGGATTTTCGGCAACGATAACTATCGCGGAATTCTTGGTTTTCCTGAAACCGGTATTGATAAGTTCGGCAAGCTGGTCGATTTCTTCCTCTATTTCAGGGATTATTGCAGCCTCTGAACCTGAGGCTATCGCCCCGTTCAGAGCAAGATAGCCGGCAGTATTCCCCATTACCTCCACGAAAAACAGCCTTTCATGGCTTGAGGCCGTGTCGCGTATCTTGTCCACGCATTCGACTACAGTATTCAAGGCTGTATCATAACCTATCGTCCAGTCCGTTCCTCCAAGGTCATTGTCTATGGTTCCCGGCAGCCCCACTATAGGCACATTGTATTCCTCGGCAAATATGGTGGCGCCCCTCAGGGAACCGTCCCCGCCTATCACCACGAGGGCGTCTATCCCGGCGGCCGTCATATTCTGATACGCCTCCTTCCTGCCCTCCGGCGTCATGAATTCCTTACAGCGTGCGGTCTTGAGGATAGTCCCCCCATGCTGTATAATATCGGACACGCTGTTGGACTTCAAATCCATTATCTCGTTATAGACCATACCTCTATAACCTCTCATAATGCCTTTTACGGCAAAACCGTTATAAATGGCCGTCCTTGTCACCGCCCTGATGGCGGCATTCATTCCCGGAGCGTCCCCTCCGGAAGTCAGGACACCGATTGTCTTAATTGCCATATTTTTTCAAGTTTAATTTTTAAATTTTAATACCAGTCTTAATATGCACATAATCGCATGGCAGCACCATGCCATCATCGTGCCAGTCTGCCGACGACCAAGGCGCTGTTGGTGCCTCCGAAACCGAAAGAATTGCTGATAAAATTGTCAATCCGCGCCGGAACCGCCTCCTGCACAATATTCAGAGGAGCCGAATACTCGTCAGGATGTTCGAAATTGATATTGGGGGCTATAAAACCGTCCCTCATCATCAGAAGCGAATAGACTATTTCCGATGCGCCAGCCATCCAGCACTCATGGCCCGTCATGCCCTTTGTGGAAGACACCGGTACATGCAGTCCGCCGAAAAGCCTGTTTATAGCGATTGCCTCGTACATATCCCCCTGCGGCGTGGAAGTAGCATGGGCATTCACATAATCCATGTCCGAAGGAGCCAGACCGGCATCTTTCAACGCCGCCTCCATGGCTCGTACGGAACCGTCTGAACTTGCCTGCGAAATCATCCCGCCGTTGGAAGAAAAGCCGTAACCGAGGATCTCCCCGTATATCCTTGCCCCGCGTTTTTTCGCATGGCCGTATTCCTCCACGACCAAAGAAGCAGCCCCGCCTGAAGGCACAAGCCCGTCCCGGTCCCGGTCGAAAGGCCGGGAAGCCTTCAACGGCTCGTCCGTCCTCGCGGAAAACGCCCCTATCCCGTCGAAACTTGCCATTGAAAGGTAGTTCGTTTCCTGTGCCCCGCCTGCTATCACAATGTCCTGCAGCCCGTTGTGGACAAGCAACGCGGCCATGCCTATCGCATGGGAACCGCTCGCACAGGCAGCGGAAAGTGTCATGTTGATGCCTTTCAGTTTAAATATGGTAGAAAGGTTCATCGTGACGGTCGAATTCATCGAGCGGAAAATTGAAGCCGCACCTACAAGGGCGGTATCCTTTTTCTCCAATATACGCTCATGGCCGCGTATCACCGGTTCGGCGCTCGAATCGTTACCATAGATGATGCCGGCAGAAGCTCTTTCTATCAGATCGGGCGTAATCCCGGCATCCGACAGGGCTTCCTTTGTCGCCATGTACGCATATTCACCTTCTTCGGCAAGAAATTCTCTCGACTTGCGGTCCAAAAGGCCTTTGAGCGCCGGCCTCGGGACTATTCCCGTCAGCGGGGAACGGTAACCGTAATCCGTCCGTGCAGGATCAATACCTATGCCGCAACGCCCTGCCTTGAGAGATTGCGCAACCTCATTGCAATCCGTGCCGATACATGACCAGATTCCTATTCCTGTTATGACTGCCCTTTTCATTTACAACTTAAATTTTCCGGCATTGGGCCGTTTTTGATTTATCAAGATAAAATATTTGTTCCCTCATACATGGGAATGATCAGGTATACAACCCGCCGTTTACG
This sequence comes from Candidatus Merdivivens pullistercoris, assembly GCA_017694935.1. GTDB lineage: Bacteria > Bacteroidota > Bacteroidia > Bacteroidales > UBA932 > Merdivivens > Merdivivens pullistercoris. The sequence goes on along the minus strand of JADIME010000029.1, from coordinate 847 downwards.
GAAATCACCTCTCCCGTCACGTATGAAGCATCATCCGACACAAGGAACGCCACTACACCGGCCACTTCTTCGGGACGGCCGAAACGTCCCGACGGTATGAGCCGCTTCAGGGCGTCTTCATCAAGGGAAGAAGTCATGTCCGTGGCTATATATCCGGGAGCGACGGCATTGACAGTGACATTCCTTTTTGCGGTTTCCTGTGCCAAAGCCTTGGTAGCAGCTATCAACGCCCCCTTGGCCGCCGAATAATTGGACTGTCCCGGCAAGCCTTTCAGCCCCGAAAGGGAAGCCACGTTCACGATACGCCCGAAGCGTCTGGACAACATGCCCTTCAAAATCCTTCTGGTAACATAGAAAAACGAGTCCAGATCCACCGAAAGCACTCTCTTCCACTGTTCATCGGACATGAAGACCATCAGCTCGTCATCGCGTATGCCTGCATTGTTCACCAATACTGAGATATATTCCCCGCCATGCGCGTTTTCCCACCTTTCGACAGCTTCATCGACAGCCGCCGGGTCGGAGACATCGAAAGGCAGAAGCTCGCCGCTTCCACCCGCTTCCTCTATCTCACGCAGAACGGCTTCGGCGGCATCCGAATTGGATGCGTAATTTATTATCACATTGTAGCCTTGGGCTGCCAGTCTTTTCGCAACGGCCCTTCCTATCCCGCGGGACGCCCCTGTTACAAGGGCATGTTCTGTATGATTGTCTTTCATTTATTGCATCAGGATGTTTTTCAGAAAATCAATATTTCAACATATTGACGATACGTTCCACGAATCTGTACATGGCCTTGTCTTCGCCCGATGAAGGGAAAATATTCCTAATGTCATCATAAAAATCC
>JADIME010000028.1 GCA_017694935.1 Candidatus Merdivivens pullistercoris | reverse complement strand
TACGTAAAAAGCCGCTCTCTTCCGGCTTGCATATCCTGAACAGCAAATCCAGCCCCCCGGATTTCAGGTCATCAGCCGTGTACTCTCCGATGAAATAAGGATTTCCCGTTGCATACAATATCTCCTTGTTTTTCCAATCCAGTATATAAAACGGAAAAATCAGAACGCGGGAAAACGCACTCAACAGATTCACGATTGAAATTTTTTGTAAGGAATCCATGACTAATCGCAATTATTTTCGGCAAAATATAGTAAAAAACCCTCTTTTGGGGGTTGACAAGGGAAATCTTATAAAATATTTTTACATCCGAATCATGATTCATTGAAATAAACAGCTGTTTGAAATTTTTACAGAATTCACAAAAAAGTTTAACTAAGTAAAAGTTTTAAGCTATGACAACAAAAACCTATTTGAAGAAAACCGGGATTTTCCTGTCCGCGGCGATTCTTGGCTTCCTGTTGTCCGTGTCCTGCTCGGTACACGAGGCGGAGCGGCCCCTGTCCCGCGAGAGCGGGGAGTTTTCCTCGATGCGTGCTTACCTTCCGGACAGGATATGCGTGTACGATCCTTCCGAACTGTTCAAGGGCGCGGCGGTGAAGTCGGGGGGAGGGGACGGGGCCGTCTTCATAGACGAGGACGACTTGGACTATGCCAACGCCAGATTTTACGAGGCCGACAGCATGAAGTACATCCAGATTCCCGTCCGTAACGTAGGTCTTCCCGACTCCAACGTGATACGCTTCGTGAAGATCGAGACCACGTCGAAGTTTTCCCCTCCGGGCGGCTTCAAGACCTTCCTTGTCTACCGCACCCGTCTTGACGGGTCTATGCCCGCCGCCTCGATAATCATGATCGCTTACCAACCCAAGTACATGACGGACGAGGAGATCTCCTCTCTGGACTGTTTCAACTGCGAAGGCCTGAACGGCGTGTTGTTCTATGCCGATTTGGACGGGAGCATCTATCTGGTCGAGATGGTCATCAACGGCGATACGGCCGGTTATTATGACATCCTGACTCCCGAGGAGGCGGAGGAATACGAAGGTGAGGTACACGTGCTCATCTTTCCTGATGTGTCCCCGTCATCGGACGATGGTGACGGCAGTACGGACAATCCCTATAAATTAGACCCGGCAGTGATGATAGGCGAACTTCCGGACGATCCTGACATTCCGGAACCTCCCGACCACGGTGGCCGCGACCTTCCGGGCGAAGGTGACGACCATCTCAATCCGTACATAGACCATACGATAGGCGGTGGCAGAGGCGGCGGTGGCGGCGGCCATGGCGAGCCTGACCCGGGGGAGGATGACGACTACGTGAGCGTGGAGCTTGTCATAGAGAAGGTAGGCCGTGGCGAGACCACCGGCGAGGGCATCTACCAGATGGGGTTCCAAATCACCTGCACTGCAACTCCCGAGTACATAGGCGGCGAGCAGACGAGCGAGTTCATCGGCTGGAGCGGGGCGTACCAGTCCACGGCCCCGAGGATAACCTTCTCCCTGACCGAGGCGGGCACGCACGTCCTGACGGCTACTTTCCATGATTACGCCCCGTGCAACGACCCGGCCCAAGGCCGTGCGGACCCGTTGCTTGAAATGGAGATACTGGGGACGATCAATAACGGGATCAAAGGCGGCGATTACGGAAATGGGCGCGGCCGCTTTCACAATGGAATAGATTTGGCATGTCCGATAGGTACTCCGGTATATTCCACTATGGATGGAGAAGTTAGTCGAATTAAGAATGTCCCTCACGGGAGGTTTGGCGACGTGGGAGGGAATATGGATCCCAGAGACTTTGCCACAGGGAACGCCATTTATATAACTACTACCGTCAATGGCAAAGAATACACATCAGTTTATTGGCATCTTGATGAAATTTATGTTACCTTAGGGCAAAAAGTTAGTATTGGAACAATAATAGGGACTTCTGGAATGACCGGAAATGCAGCAGAAAAAGGCTGTGCCGGGCCGCATTTGCATTATGGCCTCAAAGAAGGTGGAGCATGGAGTTCTGATTATTTGAATCCCAAAACTCATCTATATGCTGTATTCGGAAAGGATGGCAAGAACGACAATGATTGCAGAAAAAAGAACGTAAAAAAATAAAATGAATATGAAAAAAATTAAAGCTATTACAGTGTGTTTCACAATGTTTTTGCCAATAAGTATGTTTGCCCAAAACATATCGGAGCAAGAGAATATTTATGATTTTTCAGGTTTTAATGTGAATGGTTTAGAAATAGGGGATTATGACAAACTCTATTCTGAGCAGGACATCATTGATGCTTTCGGCCAGCCATATTCAATATCTTATGATTCTGGATTAGGCTATTTGTATGATTTTTACAAAGATATTTCAGAAGATAAAACGGATGCCCAAAAAATATTGAAAAATGGTCGAATACATACACTTGGTCTGTCTTTTCTGCGTGGCTATTTCAACGATGATTCATGCGGGCCGATACCAGCGATAGACATTTGGGATCGTAATTCATGCATAGTTAATGGATTCATACGTGTAGGCGATAACGTGGATAAAGTAAAGCAGATGGGAGGACGTAGCATAGAATATGATTATGACGACAGTCCCAGATTTGCAGGAGAACTTATATGGTGTCCGTCGGGCTGGGGCAATGCGGATTGGGTAGTATGTCCTAAATTTTATTTCGATTCGGATAGAAAAATTGTATTGATAAGTATTTGGGTGTATTGAGAATGAATGATGAATGTGGTGAAAATGACTGTAACAATAAGAAACAATGGTTATGAAAAACTTATATGGAATCATATTTGCGGCGATGTTGTCCGCGACAATTTTCTGCAATGACTTGTATGCCCAAAACAAACATGATTTGCTTACAGGACTGGACGAGCACGACTTCTCCACATTCACCATCAACGGGCTTGTGATAGGCGGCCCGGACAGATATACCGAACAGGACATCATCGATGCCTTCGGGCAGCCGGACTCGGTGTATTTCGATTATGGGGTAGGTTATGTGTATTTGTATGGCATGAAAGTGTCATCTGCAAAAAAAGACTACGTTCCAGTTGGAGAATATTCAATATCGCTTTCAATGCTGAATAAAACGGATATAATATCAAGTATAGCTGTATTCGATGAAAGCAGCCTCGTAAACGGTTATATCCGAGTGGGCGACCCCATATCGAAAGTCTATGACATGGGAGGAAGGTTTCATAAGGCAGATTACGGCGGTGGAAAGGGGGCCGTCTATTGGTGCCCGTCCGGCTGGGGCAATGCGGATTGGATAGTCTGTCCCGAGTTTAATTACAATGCCAATGGTATAATTACTTACATATCTTGTTGGCAGTATTGATTATTGATGATTCCGGGACGGGTGGAAATACCGTACCGGAATCATGTCCTGTCTGCGGATGTGAGGAAAACACTAATGACTGTAACAATAAAAAATAATGGTTATGAAAAACTTATATGGAATCATATTTGCGGCGATGTTGTCCGCGACAATTTTCTTCAATGACTTGTATGCCCAAAACAAACAAGATTTGCTTACAGGGCTGGACGAGCACGACTTCTCCACCTTCACCATCAACGGGCTTGTGATAGGCGGTCCGGAAGAGTACACGGAGCAGGATATCATCGATGCCTTCGGGCAGCCGGATTCGGTATATTATGATATGGTAGTAGGTTTTGTATACTTATATGATATGAAAGTGTCTTCCTCAAAAAAGAATCATGTCCCGATAGGTCCTTACTCTGTGGAAATAGCTATACCTAGTAAAAAAAATGTGATATTAAGTGCATATGTTTTTGACGAGACCAGTGTCGTTAATGGTTATGTTCGTGTGGGTGATCCTATATCAAAGGTCGATGATATGGGAGGACGTTGTTTGGACCATAAATATGACTCTGATGATGGCTCAGGATATTTAAGGTGGTGTCCGTCCGGCTGGGGAAATGCGGATTGGATAGTCTGTCCCGAGTTTACATACGATGCCAACGGGATAATCACGAGCATAGGATGTTGGTTGTACTGATTGATTATAGATGATGCCGGGAGGGGATTTTCCACATCCCGGCATCATGCCCTGTCTGTGAATGTGAGATAAACACTAACGACTGTAACAATAAGAAACAATGGTTATGAAAAACTTATATGGAATCATATTTGCGGCGATGTTGTCCGCGACAATTTTCTTCAATGACTTGTATGCCCAAAACAAACATGATTTGCTTACAGGACTGGACGAGCTCGACTTCTCCACATTCACCATCAACGGGCTTGCGATAGGCGGCCCGGACAGATATACCGAGCAGGACATCATCGATGCCTTCGGGCAGCCGGACTCGGTTGAACATAGCGGTGATTTCGGTACTACGTTCATATACAAGAAACGAGAGACGGATAAACCGGAACAATACGAGGCTTTCAGATATTGCCGGGCCGAAATATCCGTATGGCCGCCCAAAAATATAATACGAGTGGCATACGTGTTTGATGAATCTTTTCTTATAAACGGTTATGTCCGTGTAGGCGATCCCATATCGAAAGCCATGGAGATGGGCGGTGAATGGATTGACCGCCCGGACAAGTCGGGCGACGGGTCAGGTTCTATGACATGGCGACCGACAAGTTGGGGCGAAGCCGGTATAGATTTGATAATATGTCCCGTATTCACGTATGATAGAAACAAATTGATAAACAGCGTAGGAGTTTGGATGTATTGATAGATAGATAATGCCGGGACGGATGGAAATTCCGTCCCGGCATTTCATTGTTGAGATACCAGGATTCGAACCTGGACAGACAGAACCAAAATCTGTAGTGCTACCGTTACACCATATCTCAATCACATCAATCCCTATGGGATAAGTGGGCGCAAAGATAGAGTTTTTTTGTCAAAAGGGCAAAATTATCTTTTACCCTTGAAAAAATCGCTCATGATTTTCCCGCATTCTTCTTCCAATACGCCGGCACGGACTTCTGTCTTGGGATGCAGAAGCGACGGGGCGTAAAGCGAGAATCCTTTTTTCGGGTCGGAGGCCCCGTATACAACCCGGCGTACCTGTGCCCACCCCAAGGCTGCCGCGCACATCGGACAAGGCTCCACGGTAACGTATATCTCGCAGTCGCCAAGGTATTTCCCTCCCAGATATTCCGTGGCCATGGTTATCGCCTGCATTTCCGCGTGCGCCGTCGGGTCACGGAGACGTTCGGTCATATTGTATGCACGTGCAATGGTTTTTCCGCCGCACGTTATGACAGCCCCTACGGGCACTTCGTCGTCATCGTACGCCAACATGGCCTGCGCGATTGCTTCGCGCATGTATTTTTCATCGTTATTCATGGTTGCAAAGATAGGGACTGTTCTGGAATACTTTTTCGGTTTTCCTGAAAAATGCGGACACTGCCCGTGTTTTTCTGACAAATTGTCAGCGGCCCCTGCATGGCATCCTATTTGCCGATAAACGGCAATCTCGCCGGAAACGGCGGGAGGATGAATGAAAAATACAAATGTTAAATATTTAAAAACGATTGATTATGAATATCAAACCATTAGCAGACAGAGTTCTGGTAGAGCCGAAAGAAGCGGAGATGAAGACCGCCGGCGGACTTTATATTCCTGATACCGCAAAGGAAAAACCTTCACAGGGCGTTGTGATCGCCGTAGGTTCCGGCAAAAAAGACGAACCGATGGAAGTGAAATGCGGTGATATCGTTCTTTTCGGCAAATATGCAGGAAACGAGGTACAGCTGGAAGACAAGAAGTACCTTATAATGAAACAATCTGACATTATGGCTATTATCGGTTAATTTTACAGGAGGAATACATTATGGCAAAAGATATCAAATTCAACATTGAGGCACGCAACAAGATGAAAGAAGGTGCCGACGCACTTGCTAACGCAGTAAAGGTAACCCTTGGTCCTAAAGGACGTAATGTGGTTATAGACAAAAAATTCGGTGCGCCTCACGTAACAAAGGACGGCGTTACTGTCGCTAAGGAAATCGAACTTGAAGACAGGATAGCAAACATGGGTGCGCAGATGGTCAAGGAAGTCGCTTCCAAGACCAACGAGCAGGCCGGCGACGGTACGACTACCGCTACTGTTCTTGCTCAGGCTATCATCAATGTAGGTCTGAAGAACGTGACAGCAGGTGCAAACCCTATGGACTTGAAGCGCGGTATCGACAAGGCCGTTGCCAAAGTAGTGGAAGATCTGAAAGCGCAGAGCCGCGAAGTGGGAGACGACTACTCAAAGATAGAGCAGGTAGGTACAGTATCGGCAAACAATGACAATTATATCGGAAAACTCATCGCCGATGCAATGTCAAAGGTAAAGAAAGACGGTGTGATTACTGTCGAGGAAGCAAAAGGTACTGAGACAGAGGTCAAAGTCGTAGAAGGCATGCAGTTCGACCGTGGTTACATTTCACCTTATTTCATGACCAACGGTGACAAGATGGAAGCAGTTCTCGAGGATCCTCAAGTGCTTATCACAGACAAGAAGATCTCTTCGATGAAAGACCTTCTTCCTATCCTTGAGCCTATTGCAAGGGAAGGCAAGTCACTCCTCATCATCGCTGAAGATGTAGACGGCGAGGCTTTGACTACTTTGGTTGTAAACAGGTTGCGTGGCACATTGAAGATCGCCGCTGTCAAAGCTCCTGGTTTCGGAGACCGTCGTAAGGAAATGCTTCAGGATATAGCAACCCTTACAGGCGCCGTTGTCGTTTCTGAAGAAAGAGGCTTTACTCTTGAAAACACGACTCCCGACATGCTCGGTCGTGCCGAAAAGATCGTCATCACGAAGGAAAATACGACTATCGTGAACGGAGGCGGAGACAAGGACGCCATAGCTGAAAGGGCTGAGCTTATCCGTAAACAGATTGCCGCAACCACTTCCGATTATGACAGGGAGAAACTTCAGGAACGTCTTGGCAAACTCGCCGGCGGTGTCGCAGTGCTTTATGTAGGCGCGGCTTCCGAAGTCGAAATGAAGGAAAAGAAAGACAGGGTGGAGGATGCATTGAATGCAACCCGCGCGGCTGTCGAAGAAGGTATTGTTCCGGGTGGCGGAGTAGCTTATATCCGTGCCGCCGAAGCTTTGAAAGACCTTAAAGGTGACAATGAAGACGAACTTACGGGTATACATATCGTCGCACGTGCAATCGAGGAGCCTCTCCGTCAGATTGCCGCAAATGCGGGTGTCGAGGGCAGCGTGATCATACAGAAAATCCGTGAAAGCAATGGAGACTACGGCTATGATGCGCGTACCGAGCAGTTTGTACGCATGTTCGATGCAGGCGTGATAGATCCTACCAAGGTCGTACGTATTGCATTGGAGAACGCAGCTTCCGTGGCAGGCATGTTCCTGACTACAGAGTGCGTACTTGCCGACATCCCTGAAAAAGAACCGGCTCCTGCAATGCCGGCAGGCGGAATGGGCGGTATGATGTAAAAATATTTCGATTTCAAAATAGCATGAGGGTGGGTCAAAAGTCTGACTCACCCTCCTTTTGTCTATACTCCTGATGGAATCTTGTTTCAAATACTCAATTCTTACGTAGGAAAAAATCCTTTTGACCCACCCTCTGTTTCATATAATATCATGCGTGCAAATAATAACAGAATCCCGATTTTATATATAATAATAGTATTATCTTTACACGATAATAGCTCGGATGTGTAAATGAGAAACTTTTATTTGTCGTGCCTTATTGCGGTTGTTTTCTTGCATGGATGTTCGGGGATGCGGGAGGAGCCTGGCATGGGTGGGAGAATGGATTGTGCCGAAAATGCAGGAACATCAAGGCTTGATTCATTCAAAATATTTTGGGACAGATGCACCAGAACTGGCCAATATGATTCCATGACTGTGTGTACAAGACCTTTTTTTTATGAATCTTTGAGAAATAATGATACGTTGTCGGTGCTTTACTCCGGCGTGTCAATGTCCATGGCCTGGCTCTCCAAGGAAAATAAGGATTCCGTGCAGGCTTATCTCTCATTGATTGAACCGTATGATACTGAAAATGCCGATGCTGGAGTACGTCTTGCATTGAACTATGTGCTCGGCACTTTTTCCCTGAAGAATCTGTACAATTATCCGGAGGCTATATCGTATTATCAGAAATGTTACGAGCTCTCCAAGCAATGCGGCTTTCTTAACAATATGATAGCTGCGTTGTCCAATATAGTGCATATTTATTACATACGTTCGGATGCGGCGGGTTTGGAGATAGCAGAGAGAGCTTACGGGCTTTCGGAAAATTCCCGTGCCAATGACGTGGCAAAATGTATGGCCTGCATTTCAATGGCCGAAATGTGCAGCCTCAGAGACAGCCTAAGTGCAGTCGGCAAATATTTGGCCGAGGCGGGTTCTTTTGTGGAAAAAGGAGGATTTTCCTCTTATGTGTCTCTGATAAGTCTGCTGGAAGCGGACATGTTAAGCTCAAAAGGCGAGGATACATTTGCAAAAGAAATGTATGACAAGGCGCTGGCGCATTCCGGGCAGTCCGAGCCTGGAATCACGGCGATGATATATCTGCATTATGGCATTTTTGCAGAGAAACTCGGGGATTACGCCCGTGCCGACAGTTTGTACCGGTCTGCTGAAAAAGTATCGGTCAGATATGAAAATTTTGAATATCGCAGGGAATTGTACAGGCGCATGTCGGATTTGTATTATGAGACAGGTGATGCAGTCCTTGCTTTGGAATATTACCGAAGATATTCTTCATATTTGGACAGTGTGGCTACGCAGGCTAAGGAATTCAGTTTCGACAGCCTTCTGATAGCGAATCAAAGGATGGAGCATAACCGTTACAGGCAACTCAGCGAAATCGCGCTTTTGAAAGAACAGCATAAGACTTTGGCCATATCGGCAGTGTGCGTGCTGATAATGATTGCGGCTTTGTCCGCGTGGCTGCTTTATTGCAAGCAAAGACGCATGTACCATATACTTTTCGAGCATTACAGAAATTCGCGCAAAGCAATGGACATGCATGTCCTTAACGGTTTTTCGGAAGTTAAGAGCGATGCGGACGCTGAACTGTTTTCAAAAGCGGAGAAATTGATGGAAAATGAAAAAATATTCAAGCAGAAGGATCTCTCCATCGAAAAACTTTCATTGCTCCTTGAAACGAACCGAACCTACCTTTCGAGGGCGATAAATACATTGTCAGGACTGACATTCCATTCATGGGTAAATATGTACAGGATACGCGAGGCGACAGACATATTGTCCGATCCCGACAATGATGTGCCGATAAAATGCCTTGCCGATGATTTGGGTTATAATTCCGTTTCGGTGTTTTATAAGGCTTTCCAGAAAGAAACCGGCTTGACACCGAGCCGCTACAGGAAAGAGGCGGTATCGGCTGTGGTGGCAGATGCGGAATAATTGATTTTTCGTCAAATTTGCTGAAAACTCAAATTTTCGGTTGTTCTTTTCAGGGCTTTTCTCTTAGTTTTGCAAAAAACAACTATTTATGAAAACGTTATTTTCTATTATCAGACACGTCGGACTGGCATTGTCCGTGATTTTTTGTTTTCCGTTGTCAGGATGCACTGAAGAGAAACCATTGCCTTCGATGGTATTCGACTATCCGGAAATCTCCACTTCTGCTGAAGCGTCCGCATTGGAAATCCATGTCAGGCTGGAAAATTTTCCTGACGAGTATGAACTGAAGTTCTCATGTCCGGATGAATGGGTCTGGGGATTCAAAGAATCTGAAAAGGGGATCATTTCCTTCAATACCGATGCCAATGAAGCGGAGGAACCCCGTGAGACAGAGGTTACTGTGACTGCCGATGGGCTGGAATGCCACGGCTCTTTTACCGTTCTTCAGGCCGGGAAAGACATGGAGGAGCCTGATGAACCTGATGATCCCGATGAACCGGTTGATCCCGATGCTCCCGTATTTGAAATAATAATCGACGGAGTGTCGTCTTCCACTGTGTCATATTCTATTGTCCCTCGCGACAAGGAGATGACATATATGGTGATGGTGGCCGAGAGACTGTATTTTGATTCTTTTGAGTCGGATGAAGCTTTCTTCAATGATTGTCTGGACTTGTTCCGGGATTATGCGGCCGAATACGGAATGGATTTTTATGACTACCTCATGAAACATGTATTGCAATCGGGCGATGATATGGACAATGAAATGTTTGTAATGGAAACGAAGACTGTCCGTTATGTCTGTGCAAACGGTATAGATGAGTCAGGGACGATGACGACTCCGGTGTATAAGGAGCCTTTTGCCGAAGGCTATGAGGGTTTTAAAGAAATGGACTTTGATATACAATGCGACGTGGACGGGGTCGAGGTCGAAATGACGGTTGTCCCGTCCGACGATGGGAGGAGATATTACGTGGATGCTGTGGAAAAATCCATTGTGGACTACTATGGTATAGAAACTTATATGCAAGAAAAGATAAATCAGTTGATAGCGATAGGGGAGATTTTCGGCGAAACGGCGGATGAGATAATCGCCGAGAGAGTGTCGTATGGCCGTCAGGTATTTTCTTTTTCAATGGAGAAGTCTTCCACAGAATATGTAGGGTGCGCTTTTTCGGTTGAACCTTACGGAATCATAAATTCAAACATAGTTACCAAAGAATTCGAAACAGGAGAAATCCAAGGTTCTGACAATGTCATTTCAATCGAGATGTCTGCTGTCAATGTCAATTCGGCACACTATAAAGTCACGACTTCCAATGATGACGGTTATTTGATATTTTTCGAGCCTGCATCGTCATTTGAAGGAATGGACGATAGTGAAATAATCTCAAGGCTCATCGAGTCGAAACCGAACATTGATTATTATGTCATTTACGGCGACACGGAAGACGATGTCAAAGGTCTCGATGCAGATACGGAATATCTGGCGCTGGCTTTCGGATACAAAGGCGGCGAAGCGACTACAGAATTGTTCAAGACAGGGTTCAGGACATTGTCTTCTTCTGATTCTGAAGGGATGACCTTCGAAATAAGCGTGTCGAATATAACCAAGTTCTCCGCCGATGTTACAATCGTTGCCGATCCGGAAACAGCGTTGTATTATTGGAAAGAGGCACTTGCGGATGCTTCCGAGGAGGAAATACGGGCAAGCATAGACGAGGCGGTGGAACAGGAGATATGGTCCGGATTTTTTGACACGAGGGCGGAATATTTCCTCGAATACGGCACTCGCGGTTCTTTCACGAAATACAAAGACCTGTACCCGGGGACTAAATATAAGATTTTCGCGGTAGGCATATCGGAAGAAACCGGAGACTACACTACCGAATTCTATTACAGCGAGCAGTTCGAGACCCCGCCGGTGTATTGATGGTTGCGGTTATAAGTAATTTATCTTAAACGAATCGGTGGAAGTGAACAGGAAAAAACAGGTTTACTTCCACCGATGTTTGTTGTTGAAAATATTAATAACCAATATGTTACGATAAAATAACCGCTAAAATCCGTGGCCCAAGCTGCATGTTTTTGCGGGTTTCTTCAGAATTTTGTATTAGGAGGCCGCTTTTTGCTAATCTTTACAAGCCTCAAAGAGGTCGCATCAAACTCGGACCAGTCCTCTCTTCCGTTTTGCCCATGATGGGTTGTCCATGTTTATCCGGACATGATGCGCATGGTTTTTGCTGTAGAGTTGTCAGTCTGAATTTTAAGAAGCTGTTTAAAATTTTTTCAAAAGTTCTTTGTGACATCATTTTGGCATTTTTATGTAAGGATTCCCGTTTGGACGGTCAGAGGCGTGCCTTCTCCGGCCAGAAAGCACGCCAATGTGTTCCGCAGTGCTGACTCGTCCTGAAATTTGTTTACAGATTTTACTATACTATTTCATCAAAGTCCTGATGTTTGAAGATTTGTCCTGACATCTGATGTCAAAGATAGGATTATTTCTTCAGTTTTTTCAGGACTTTCCTTCGTTTTGTAGTAGTTTTTCCATTTGCGGGTCTGTTCTCCGACCATCAGGCTGGCCTGTGCCGGAGTGGCATACCCGAGGCTTAGATGCGGACGCTTATTGTTGTAAATGTCAATGATTTCAGCAATCCTGATTCGGGCATCGGATATGCCTGAGAAGCGTTCGTCATTGAGCCATTCGCTTTTAAGGATTCCGTTCACGCGCTCGGCTATCGCGTTTTCTCTAGGATTTCCGCACTCCGTCATGCTTATCATCATCCCGTTGTCCTGCAACAGCTTTACATACTTCTCGCAGCAGTACTGGCAGCCGCGGTCTGAGTGATGGATGAGGCCGTCGAGCCTGCAGCCAGCATTGCGGATGGCCATCATTAGGGCCTCCACCGTATAGTCGCTGTGCAGCGTTGGGCTGAGGCACCAGCCGAGGATCTTCTTGGAGTATGCGTCCGTCACGAGATGAAGGTAAGCAAAGCCGCCGTCGGTGTCTATGTAGGTTATGTCGCTGACCCATATCTGGTTGGCCGCCGTCGGAACGACACCTCTTATCAGATTGGGCCACTGCCGCAGCCACCTGCTGCTGTAGGTGGTGCAGACACGACGGCGCTTCCTGTGAACCTTGAGATGCTCCCTCTCCAGCAGGTCGAAGAGGCGGTCCCGCCCGACGGGGATGCCGCCTCCCGGACGGCTGTTGATGAGATTCCACAGTTTACGGCCGCCGATGCGGCCCATGTCCTTGCGGTATTCCTGGACGAGATCCAGGATGATGCCGTCTTCGGCATGTTCCCGATAGTTGTAGTTTAGTTTACGGTAATAGGCTTGCCTGGTCCTGCCAAACAGTGCGCAGAGCTCCTCCAGACTGACCTCCGGAACGAGCTCGCGTAGCCTGTTCACTGTTTGGCTCCAGCTTTTTTTCTTATGTCGATATGCAGCTCCTCCTCTGCGACTTCTATCATTGTCGTCAGCGCGAGATTCTTCAGCCTCTCGCGATTAAGTTCCGACTGGAGCTTCCTCAAACGGGCCTCCAGGATCTCTTTGGTGACGGGATTCTCCTGTGTCTTCTGATTCTTAGGCATATCGTTCAATTGCGGCGGGCTTTGTGCCGGCATTCCAATGCCAAAGATACGCATCCATCTCGAAACACTGCTATGGTTGACATGGTATTTTCGGCATAACTGCCGCATGGAGATGTCGGTCGTAAGATACTCCTGCAGTATCGCAATCTTATCTTCGTCTGAATAGTTGTTTTGAGTCCTCTTTCGGTAACTCGCGTTTCGTAAATTAATCATTGTCCTTAATAATTTTGACATTAAACTTATTTTTACTGTCAACTTATTTCAGGACGAGTCAGCATTCTGGGAGAGGTAGCCGTGCTTTTTACGGTCAGAAAGCACGCCTGTGCGTACAATTCATTGTAAATCAGGGATAAATAACATACACTCCGAAAAATTAGTGTGGATTTCAAGGGCTTCCTAAACCCTCAGAATCCGCGCTTAAATATATTGCGACATTTTTGAGTTAAGTCGGGGCGTGGCCATGCGTGCGCCTCATGCCATTACGCGATGCAAGCC
>JADIME010000027.1 GCA_017694935.1 Candidatus Merdivivens pullistercoris | reverse complement strand
GAAATGTGGTTTTACAACATTTCGCGGATAATAATTTTTCGGACGAGGCTCGCAAAACCGCGAAAACCTTTCAGAAGAAAATATCCTGGAGGAAAATCCAGAAAAAGAACCTTACGGCGCATCCGATGAGGGTTACTATGTTTGCCCATACCGGTCTTATCTTGTAAAATCCCAAGGCTATGACACCTACGGCCCCTACGACGGGGAGCCATGAAAAAAACGCAATCCAAAGTCCGAACCGGTTTATGTTTTTCTGCTGTTTTACAAGCGTTTCTTCCTTTACTTTACACCATTTTTCCAGCCAGTCCCATTTGGCTATCCAGCCTAATACGTAATTGACTATCGTGCCTGCCCAGTTGCCGATAGTCGCGACCAAAAGGCATAGCCATGGATTGCCTCCTGCCGCCAACATGCCGACCATAAGGATATCTGAACTGAAAGGCAATATGGTTCCCGCAAGAAAAGTCCCTATGAATAATCCGAAATATCCAAGATCAATCAGCCATTCCATTTTTACTTGACAATAATAGCAAGGTCATGTTGCATCGCCTTTATCTCATGTAGGATATAATGCGCCTAATTGATGACAAATTGCTTTTACAAGGCACAAAGAACGGACATTTAATCGAAAATAGCAAATGCAATTCGCCGGAATCAGGGGTAATTTTGCGGATAATCATATAAAAAAATTTTACCGCTTGCAATTTATCTGTAAAATAGCGAAATTTGTTAGTTATTTTGAATTGGAAGCCGGATCCCTTTCAGGATTAATGTGCTGTAAGACAGGCTAAGTGGAACAGGGCGCATGGAACACGATGCGTGGGACAACAAGATGAATGGATTAAGATTGTTACCGATAATTGCTGTATTGTTTACATTGTCAATACAGTTTGCAAAGGCTCAGCCGGAAAAAGGCAGTCTGAAGACCGCTTTCAAGTATGAGGCGGATTTTGAGATGTATTTCGACAACAGGGAGTACAATTCGCATTCGCCGTATCCGTCAAAAACGATTTTCGGAGCCTCCGTGTCTCCAAGGATAGGTTTTTCGGTAAATTCGAGGCATTCGGTAATGGCGGGAGTGGAAATACAGAAACAATTCGGTGGCGAATTTTCCGATATACTCGATGGCATTTCCCTTTATTACAATTACGATGACGGCAGGCACAAGTTGTATGCAGGTGTATTTCCGCGCGAGAAAATGGCCGGTAAATATTCGCGTGCATTTTTTTCGGATTCCCTGAATTTTTTTAATCAGGTTATACAAGGTGTTTTGTACCGATATAGTGAGACCATAAGGTCGGGTTGGGACATAAATGTGGAAGCCGCAGTTGATTGGATGGGGAAATATTCCAAGGACGAGCGCGAACGGTTTATGATTTTTTCTTCCGGAGAATTTTCAAAGAAGATTTTCACAATAGGATACAATGCATACCTTTATCATTATGCATGCAGCGAGAGCGTGACCGGGGTAATGGACAATATACTCCTGTATCCGTATCTCGATGTCGATTTCGGCGTATTCGCAGGACTCCAGTCGCTTTCTTTGCACGCCGGATGGCTGCAGTCGTTCCAGAATGACAGAAAGCACGGAGACGGGTATCTGTTTCCGGGGGGGGCCGAAATAGGCCTGAAAATCAAGAATTGGGATGTATCCTTGACCAATACGGCATATATAGGAAGCAATATCATGCCTTTCTACAATGTAGCCGACGATATAGGAATAAAATACGGGGACGATCTGTATTTCGGCGACAGGTATTATTCCATGTCGGGAGGCTTTTATGACAGGTTGGAACTTGCTTATGAGCGGGGCTTTTTCGGATTCCTGTCCGTAAAGGCGGCTTTGGTCGCGCATTTCTCGAAAGTGTATTGCGGTTTCCAGCAGATGTTAGTGGTAAAACTGTCCTTTTGAGTAGCTTGGATATGAAAATGTGTATTAAAACCTTAATATGATATGAAACATAACATTTGTCTGTTGTTCATAGCAGTAATGTTTTATTCCTGTGTCCCGGTGCCCACGGAGACACTGTATTACGACATTGAATCCCCTGACGGTAATCTGAGGGTAGGCATATCGATAGATTCGACAATAAATATGGCATTCGCGGATTCCACAAGGCAGATAGCCGATGTCCGCAATGCTTATATGAAACTGTCGGACGGCAGGTTGTTCGGCATGACAGACAGTACCATGTCCGGAATGCTTCCGCTGAAGAAAGTAAAGTCATTTTCCGTGGACAGGGTGATAAATGCTCCGTTTAACAGGAACTCGACTACCTTGGAAGCTTACAACGGGGCGGACTTTACATTCAATGGTTACGGGCTGAGAGTGAGGGTTTACAATGACGGTTTCGCCTACCGTTTTTATTCGAAAGTACCGGGAAGATACCAGGTGGCCGATGAAAATGTGGATATCATGGTGCATGATGCCGATACCGCTTATTTTGCATACAGCAACGCATCGAGAGGTATGGAATACCAATGTTCTTTCGAGAACCGGTATTATGCGGGGCCGTTGTCGGAAGCATTGAAAGATACTGCCATTATGACTCCTGCGCTTGTAAGGTCAGGTGGCAGGAACATAATCATATCCGACAATGATATTTCAGCCTATCCGGGAATGTTCCTGAAATATGACGGGAAATCATTGAAGGGCGCTTTCGCGAGGATTCCCGATAAAGTAAAGAAAATCCCTCCGCGCTCTCAGGAAATACCGGTGGGATATTCGGATGTGATGGCCTCATGCAACGGTTCCCGGGAGTTCCCGTGGAGAGTGATAGGCTATGGAGATGATAAATCGTTGCTGTCCAGCGATCTGATGTATGTTCTCGGCAATAAGGGCAAGATAAGGAAGACTGATTGGATAAAACCCGGCAAGGCAGCGTGGGAATGGTGGAACGCAATAGGATTGGACAGTGTGGATTTCATGCCGGGAATCAATACTGAGACATACGAGTATTTCATCGATTTTGCCGCTGAATTCGGAATAGAATATATCGTGATAGATGAAGGATGGTATCCGTCGGACTCAAAGAATATCTTTAAGACAGTTCCGGGTATGAACCTGAAGCGTGTGGTGGATTACGGCAGGGAAAAGGGCGTGGGAGTGATATTGTGGACTGTCGCATATCTGTTGGACAAGGATTTGGAACTGGCCTGCAAATACTATTCTTCGCTCGGCGTGAAAGGTTTCAAGGTAGACTTTATCGACAGGGACGATGCCGAGGCGGTAAGGATGGTGGAAAGGATATGCGCGAAGGCGGCCGAATACGGCCTTATCCTGGATCTGCATGGAATGTATAAGCCGGCCGGATTGAACCGCAAGTATCCTAATGTGCTCAATTTCGAGGGAGTATGGGGGCTTGAACAAATGAAATGGAGCAATGACGACATGATTTCCAATGATTTGACCTTCCCGTTCATAAGGATGTGGGCAGGCCCTGTGGATTATACTCAGGGAGCAATGAGGAACAAGACGAGGGAGGAGTTCATTGCCGATTATGAAAACCCGTCAAGCCAGGGCACTAGGGCGAGGCAGGTAGCGGAGTATGTGGTTTTCGATTCGCCTTTGGCGATGTTGTGCGACAGTCCTTCCGAGTATTATGCGGATTCGCTTTGTACCCGTTTTATAGCGGATTTGCCTGTGACATACGACAAGGTATATCCTATGGATGCAAGGATAGGGAAACTCATTGTGACAGCGAGGAAGAAAGGCAACGCGTGGTTTATTGGGGGAATAAACGGTTGGGAGGCATTAAGTTATGACCTTCAGTTGGATAAAATAATATCTCCCGGCGAGACTTATTCGGCTGTGATACTCAAGGATGCGGAAGATTCCGCTATGAATCCGCAGGAGTATGTTATTGAAGAGTTCGATGCCGATGCCTATACTTCGGTGGACATTGAGATGGCCCCGGGGGGAGGTTTTGCCTTGATGATGTATCCTGAATCGGAATGATACTGAAAGAGGTTTTCGGAAATTGAACATTTAGAAACGGCTTCGTGCCCAAAATGGAAAAATATGAAAGTAATATTGGTGGAATCTGATATAGTCTGGGGAGATACGGACGTGAATCTGAATAAAAACGCCGAAACACTGTCCAGCCTGCAGGCCATGGGAGTCATGGAAAGGAAAGACCTTGTGCTTTTGCCGGAGTGCTTTTCGACAGGTTACGCGATGTCTCCCGAACTCATAGAGCATGAAGAAGGCAACCGCTCGTTGGAATGGATGAAACGCATGGCTGTGAAATACGGCATAGCCATATACTCGTCGCTGCCGGTCAATTGTGCGGGCAGACACTACAATCGGGGGTACTTCATATTTCCTGACGGCAGCGTGGGAGGCGTATATGATAAAAGGCATCTCTTCATGGGCGATGAAGCCGAATTTTATACGGCGGGGGTTTCCATGTCCTGCGTGGATTACAACGGATGGAAATTTGCCCTGAATATATGTTATGACCTACGTTTCCCGGTATGGGGCAGGAATAGGAAGTTCGATGACGGCAGGCATTACGATGTAATGCTGAATGTGTCGAATTGGCCGACGTCGCGCTTGGATGTCTCCGGCGTCCTTGTCAAAGGACGCGCCATGGAAAACCAGGCGTATCTGTTTTTCTGCAACCGTACCGGAGCCGATCCATTGACGACTTACAGCGGAGGGTCTGCGGCTATCGATCCTAAAGGCCGTTCCATAGGGGAGAATTTCGATGTTCACGGTGTCAATTGCATCGCGGCGCAATTGGACAGGCTGTGGATAGACAGTTTCAGGGAATATTTTCCCGTTCTTGAAGATGCGGACAGTTTTACTTTGAATGTTAAGTGAGCAATATAATGAAAAGGTCATTTGTTTTTTTCTTGTTTCCGGTCATGGCGCTGATTGCCGCCTGCACCGGCCCGAAGGACGGAGAGTACAGGGTGGATATTTTTTCCACGAACGATGTCCACGGCCATTATTTCGACTCTGTGTATGTAGGCGATAGGACACAATTGTCGCTGGCCAATGTATCAACATATATAAAAGGTGAGAGAAATGCATTGGGTGAGGACAATATGCTGCTTATCGATGTGGGGGATATCCTGCAAGGAGACAATGCCGCATATTATTACAATTATGTGGATACTGTGTCCGGGCATGTATACGTGAAGGCTGCCGGATATCTGAAATACGACCTTGCCGTAGTCGGCAATCACGATATAGAGACAGGGCATCCCGTATATGACAGGATGTCGCGCGAACTGCCTATGCCGTTTCTCGGCGGCAATGCGATTGACGAGGCGACAGGAAAACCGTATTTTCCGGAATATGCGATATTGAAACGAGGAGGTCTGAAAATAGCCGTGGTGGGGCTTACTAACCCGAATGTGGACCAATGGCTTTCCAAATCGCTGTGGAGCGGCATTGAATTCGAGCCGATCCTTCCGTATTGTCAGGAATTGGTGGACAAGGTGATTGCTGCCGAGCATCCCCACATAGTCATAGTGGCAATGCACTCCGGAACCGGTGACGGGAATCTTAATACTGAGAACCAGGGTCTTGCGGCTTTGCGTACCTTGGAGGGCGTGGATTTCGTGTTCTGTGCCCACGACCATAGTTCCAGGATTATTGAAGAATACCGTAATGTGGACGGCAAGGACTCTTTGGTTTCAATCATGATAAACGGCGGAAGCCATTGCAGGGAAATAGGCCATGCTACGGTAACGGTAAAAATCGAGGACGGGAAAATCGTATCCAAAAAATTGTCGGCGGAACTCGTCCCGATGGACGGCGTAGCGCCCGATAAAGACTATCTGGAATACCTGCGTCCGGAGTATGAGGCCGTAAAAGCCTTTACGGTCAAGGAAGTAGGCCGTCTGACGGTGGATATTGCAACATTGGAGGCCATGAAAGGAAGGGCGGCCTATACGGACTTGCTGCATACTTTGCAACTCTCATGCGGGCCGGCGGAGATTTCTTTCGCCGCTCCGCTGACATACGATGGGCATATACCGGCCGGGATGTTGGACTTTCAGGACTTGTTTACTATATACCCTTTTGAAAACCAGCTTTTTGTCGTGAAGATGACAGGGCGGGAGATTAAAGATGCGCTGGAGTTTTCATATAGCAAATGGGTAAATACATTGTCTGTAAACGAGGCCGCAAGACTGATCAAGGGCAATGCGGCTCCGGGATTGCATGCTCTGGCGATAGATGAAAAGCCGGACAAAAGGACGGGTGCGGAATATTATTCATTCATAAACAGGACTTATAATTTCGACTCGGCAGCAGGCATAGACTATACGGTGGATCTGACCAAGCCCTACGGTGAGAAAGTCGATATAACATCCATGGCCGACGGCAGTGCGTTCAGTCTTGATTCCACATATAACGTGGCAATGACTTCATACCGGGCAAGCGGGGGCGGAGGCATACTTGCGGCTGCAGGCATAAATACGGCGGCAATAGATGAAAGGGTAGTGGAAAGGTATCCCGAAATCAGGAACATACTGTATGATTATCTGAAAATCAACGGTGTGTTGTCGGCAGAAAATATTTCCGACGAGGCGGTTTTGGGGGACTGGCATTTTCTTCCTGAAGGAATCGACAAGGCAATCGGAAGAGATTTTCTATTGTTGATGCAACATTAGGCCCCTGCATTGCATCTATAGGAAGATTTGTTTAAGGGCTATGATATGAAAAAAATATTCGCCATAGTAGTAATCCTGCTTTTTACGCCGATGTTGTTGTCGGCACAGGAGGAAGATTTCAGAAAGAATGAACTGTCTTTTTCGTATGGCGGTTTTTCTGTCCTGTCCTCGGACTATTATCATGCAGGGCAAGGATACGACTATAGTTCAATAGCGTCTTTTCTCGGTTCCAGGGAATATGTGTCGGAGATGGTGAATATTGGAGTTTTCGGCCTTTCATACCATTATTATCCGTTACGTTGGCTTGCCGTAGGGGCAAAGGCTGCGGTTACGGCCGGTTACATAAAGACAATGGATACATTTTCCTATTCGGAAAGCCGGTTCAGGCCGTTCAGCCATTCCTGTGTATTGGCGGCCAGTGTCAAATTCGTGTACCTTAACAGGGAATGGGTGCGCCTTTATTCGGAGGTGTCATCAGGCATGGGTGTCACTGTATCCGAAAAGATGGTCGAGTTGAATCTTGTCTTCAATACAGTGCCTTTCGGCGTTTCGGTCGGGAAACGTTTCAGCGGTTTCGCCCAGATTGAGTTGGGCAATGTGTTGTGCGGAATGAGCATAGGAGTGAGTTACAAATTTTAATGATGCATGTAAGGGAGATGGAAAACAAAGTGATAAAAAATATCGGACTGTTGTTCGCGGCACTGCTTATTCCTGTTGCGGTGCAATTGCCTGTTTCCTGTACCGTTACTACGGAATACTCGGTTCCCGCGCATGAAAATGAGGTAACCATATTCAAGGAATGCCGTTCATCCATTTTCTATCATTCGTCGGAAGGCCTTGCAAGGGTTGTCAAATGGCATAAAATAAGTAATATAGGCGACACGACCCTGAGAAACTATTTTTTCAATATCGCCTTTGCCGGTTATCCTCCGGTCGTTAGTTCCGGCGATTCGCTGAAGATCGGGAACATCATATATGACACGCAGGGTACGGACATCTTCGTTCCCGGGTCTGTATGGACGGCCGTGGCAGATTGCGAGGGGGATTATTCTTACAGGATTGAATGCCTTGGCGAGAATGAATGGAGAGTGACCGTGACATTGGACAATAAAAATTCGCAGTTCGACAATCCCACCATGGTTGAAGGGGATTTCGTAATAGCATACAGGGAACCGCAGAATTCAGACAACGGTGCGAATCCTTTTGACGGGGAGTTCCGGTATTTGAGCGGAAGCGGAAAGGTATTCGATTCGATGCCTGCCCTTGCACAGAGAGGCGTTATGGAAGTTTATATAAACGAGCCTGTCAATGCCGTGATAACCGAAGACGGTTATGACTATTTCGATGCCGGCGTTTATGCATACGGAGATGACGGATTCGTATTGCGGGAGTGTCCGGTTTCAATATACGGCGGGGCGGTTTCCATCATAGTAAATGTGTTCGGCAATCCTGATTTTTCAGAGCAGATATATTATGTGGAACTCGACATGTCAAGCAGATATGAACAGATAGTGAGGATTTATCATAATGGCAATTGGAATGATTATGCGATTTGAAAAAAAATCTTTGAAAAGAAGAAGCGTTTTACCGCATAAACTTCTTCTTCTGTCGGCATTTTTATGCCTGTCATATATCTGTGCCGAGGCACAGACAAGAAAAGGGGACAACGAGATAAGGGTTTCTTACGGAGGGGCTACGATGCTTAACGACCCTGTCATCTTCGTAGATTACGGGGACAAATCCATATATTCTTTTCTTTTGTCCAATCTGGGGACTCCCGTGGATGTAAGCAGCAGCGGGGTAATTTCGGCGTCATACAATTATTTTCTTAAAGACTGGCTGTCGGTGGGCGGCTCGATAGAGACGGCGTTTTTCTATACCCGGTTCGAGAATAATTATTCACATGGAAAGGAGTTCAGCTCGAAATGGACACACGGTTCGGTCACATTGATGGGAGGAGTGAGGTTCCATTTTGTAAACAAGGAGTGGGTCAGACTCTATTCCGATGTGAATGTGGGACTTTATATGCTTTACGGACGGGATTGCCCTTCCGTCGGTACTGACTTTGCTTTCCAGACTTCCCCGTTCGGAATATCCATAGGGAAGAAGGTAAGTGCGTTTTTGGAACTTGATTTTGGAACTGTTTATAACGGCGGCAATGTCGGTATAAGCGTTAGATTTTAGAAACCATGCGTAGATTGTTTTGTTTTTTTGCGGCGGTGGCCGTCCTTTCCTCCTGTGCTAAGGAAAGTTATATAGACAATGGTCTTGGAGAGCATTTTTATTCCGAGGCGAGGGACGTGTTTTTCTATAATGGCACGGAAGCATTGTCGCGGGCTGTGAGGTGGAACAGCATCGATACTATTACGGATCCGGAACTGAAGGATGCCATGTCGTCCCGTTTTCTCGATGGGATGAGGGTGTTCCGCAACGGGAACATATTGGAGATAGGCTCACTGAACTATGATACAGGCGGCAAGGGGCTTTTCGAGGAAGGCTCGGTGTGGACTGTTACGAATGACTATTGCGAAGATTTCACATATACGATCGAATATGCCGGAGGGACGTCATGGAATGTTTCCATAGACGCTTCTTTGGGATACATGGATTATGACAACAACATTAAAATCACGGGAGAACTCTTTCTGACATACGTGAATGATGAAATTGACCCAGAGCCGATCTTCCGTATCGTGAAGGCTCAGGGAAAATATATGGATGACAGGAGCTATTCTGAAGGAGTGGGCAGCGTGGATATTACGGTTGAAGAGCAGATAACATTGGTACACAAGTCCTATGATGAATTTTACACTCCTATACCCTTGGAACTGTATGACTATGCAGGCAGCGGTAACATACATCTTTTCGGCGGAAAATTCAAGGCAGTACTTAACACTCTGCCTGACAATGAACTGAACAACGAGGTGTATATCTTTGACTTGAGTTTCTCAAACGAATTCTCGGCGGAAGTATATGTGTCGCACAACGGTGTATGGCAGATTATTTCATAAGTTCCATACATTTTGATAACTTTACCTCCTGAAATTTTTCAGGAGGTTTTTTTATGTCTATGTTGAAAGGAGCAGCCAACGGGCTGGCATCGGCAATTAGTTTCGGTTTAATCCCCTTGTTTACCCTTCCGGTACTTTCAGGCGGGATGTCCATGGATTCTTTGATCTGCTATCGTTTTTCTTTGGCCGCACTTTTCGTGGCCATTCTGATGCTGATTAAGAAAGAGTCTTTCAGGATTACAAAATCAGATGTGCCGCTTTTGATATTGGTGGCCATATTTTATGACATTTCATCGCTGTTCCTGCTTTGGGCATACGATTTCCTCGGTAGCGGGCTTGCTACCATACTCCATTTTACGTATCCGATACTTACGACTTTGATAATGATGGCCTTTTTTAAGGAAAAGGCATCCTGGCCGAAGATTGTCGCAATCCTTATGGCCGTGGCGGGAGTTGCAGTGCTTTCCATCCAGAAGGGCGGAAACGTGAGCCTTGCCGGAGTGGCAATCGCCGTTTTGTCGGGTTTGGGCTATGCTTCATATATGGTGTCGATAAATGTGTCTTCGAGGATAAAGAATCTCAAGGGTCTGAAATTGACATTCTATGTCTTCCTGATAGGAGATTTGTTCCTGATAGCCAATTCTTATATCACCGGAACAGGAATACAGCCGATTAACGGCACTTCGGACATAGTGAACCTTCTGTTGCTTGTGATTGTCTGTACAATCATTTCCAATCAGACGCTTATTGTCTCGATAAAGAACATAGGCTCGGTACGTGCCTCTGTCCTCGGAGCAATGGAGCCGGTTACGGCTGTTGTTGTCGGCCTGCTTGTTTTCGGAGAGTCGCTTACGGTGAAATCGGCAATCGGAATGCTGATAATCCTCGCCGCAGTCGTAATCATTATCCTTAGCGGAAACAGGAAAGGGAAAATTTAAGAAGTGCGTTTTGTTTTATGCCGCAAATGAAAAGGGGTCTGACTTTTCTTTTAGTCAGAACCCCTTGTCTTTCCTCGCCGCGAATTGCCGCAGTCACGCTGTCTATTTCGCAAAGGCTACCGAGCGGGTTTCACGTATCACAGTGATTTTTACCTGTCCAGGGTAGACCATTTCGTCCTGGATCTTTTTCGCTATCTCCAAAGAGATGTTTTCGGCTTCTTTGTCGGAAACATGTTCTGCACCGACTATCACCCTCAGCTCCCTTCCGGCCTGTATTGCATAACTCTTTGTCACGCCGTTGAATGACTGTGCTATGCCTTCCATGTCCTTAAGTCTCTTGATATAAGATTCGATTACTTCGCGGCGGGCGCCGGGCCTTGCTCCGGAAATGGCATCGCCGACCAGGACGAGAGGGGCAATCAATGAAGTCATTTCGGTCTCTTCATGGTGGGCGCCGATGGCATTGCAAACTTCAGGTTTTTCCTTGTACTTCTCGGCCAGTTTCATACCGAGTATTGCGTGAGGAAGTTCAGGATCCTCGTCGGACACTTTTCCTATATCATGGAGAAGCCCGGCTCTTTTTGCCAATTTCGGATTAAGTCCCAGTTCCGAAGCCATTGTGGCGCATATATTGGCCACCTCGCGTGAGTGCTGTAACAGGTTCTGCCCGTATGAAGAACGGTACTTCATGCGTCCGATAAGTTTTACGAGTTCAATATGAAGGCCGTGGATACCGAGGTCGATGCATGTGCGCTTTCCGGTTTCCATGATTTCATCTTCGAGCTGTTTCTGTACTTTCGCCACTACTTCTTCTATGCGTGCCGGGTGTATGCGCCCGTCGGTAACGAGCTGGTGCAGCGCAAGGCGTGCCACCTCTCTTCTTACAGGATCGAAAGCGGACAACAGTATTGCTTCAGGCGTGTCGTCCACAACTATTTCCACGCCGGTAGCCGCTTCCAATGCCCGGATATTCCTGCCTTCCCTTCCTATGATGCGCCCTTTTATCTCGTCGCTTTCGATATGGAATACCGTTACCGCATTTTCTATGGCGGTTTCCGATGCAGTGCGTTGTATTGTATTGATTACTATCCTTTTGGCTTCTTTGGAGGCCGTCAGTCTTGCCTCGTCCATGACATCGTTGATGTACGAAAGGGCTTCCGTCCTCGCTTCGTCCTTCATGCTTTCTATAAGCTGGTTCTTGGCTTCGGCGGCGGACATGCCGGCCAAGGTTTCAATCTGCACGATAACGTCGTTGCGCAGTTTGTCGTATTCTCT
>JADIME010000026.1 GCA_017694935.1 Candidatus Merdivivens pullistercoris | reverse complement strand
GTGCTACGGTTTCACGGCAAATCGGTTCACTTTCCCCCATGAATACAACATTGCGCTAACAGATGTTATTCATGAAAATTCCTGGAGCAGCCGCAAATTGTTAAATTTGCACAAAACCTTGTAAATCAACAAATCACGCCGGCATAAGTTAAGTTGGCTTGCTCCGGCAAATTCTGTTTTTCACGGGCCATCCTGCGGAGCTATGCCTGCAAAACCGTTTAAAATTATCTTTCGTTCTTGCGGCCACGGCAAAAACCGGAAGTTTGCATGATACGCAACAGTGGTCACACTATACGGCCTATTGCTTTACGTTCAGTCAGGTGTAATTTTGCGGATAGCCACAAAAAAGAAAGGTCTTGCTTTCCCAAGCTCGACCTCTCAATCGTGTACTAAAACCTAAACCTGTCCAATAGATGCAAACAAGCCGCGAGACGTTGCACGGGACAGGAAAAATTTTCAGAAGCTGTTTAATCATTTTTTTCAAACAGTCTCTTGAAGAACGACCTGACAGGGAGCAGGGCTACGACATAGCCGACAAGGCCGATGCATACAGCAGAAACGACAATGTCCGAGACTTCCAATATGGCCGGGTAGGCCGTGACTATATAGTTCCCGGGCATCTTGATCAGTCCGAAATGCTGCTGCAGCAAAGCTAAGGCGCAACCTATGACAAGGCCGGCGGCAAGACCGAGCAGGGAAATCAGCCACCCCTCGAAGACAAAAATCCGTTTTACAGTCTTCTCCCTTGCGCCCAAAGCCGTGAACGTGCCTATGTCGTCCGATTTCTCCATTATCAGCATTGAAAGCGAGCCGAAGATGTTGAAAGCTATGACTATGATTACAAATGACAGGATTACGAATATCATGACCTTCTCCGCCCGGAGCATCCTGTAAAGGGTCTCGTTCTGCTGTTCCCGTGTCTTGACATCGAAACCGTCCCCCAAGATGCCGGACACCTGAACGCCTATTTGAGATATGGCTTTCTTGTAACCACGGCTCCCGTAAGGACCCGTCGAAGCGGTATCCAGCCTCAGTTCAAGGGCGGAACATTCATCGCCAGACATCCCGAGCAGGCGGGAAGCCGCATCGAATGACATCATTATGTACTGAGGGTCGAATACATTGTTTACGGAAACCACGGCTGACGGGAAGAGACGTGCCGTGTTCAATGAAGACAACGGGTCGGTCAGGGAAATCTCCCTGTCCGTACGCGGGAAGAACAGGTCTATCCCTGACAGGAAACGCGGAGAAGCCCCCAATGAAGAAGCTATCCCGCGCCCGAGCACGGCCAGGTCCAATGAGCCTTTCCTCAAGGCCAAAGTCCCCTCGACGATGCAGTCTTCCATATAGACCGACTTGAAATACCTTTCGTACACACCTTTTATACGTGCCACGGACTGTACTCCTTCATAGTCGGCAAACACGGTTTCGTCCAGCACCGGCTCCACTGAGGCCACGCCGTCAAAAGCGGACAACCGGGCCAGCAACGAATCGGAAAAGGGCATGGTTTTCCCGACAGAAGGCTCAATAAGAAGATCCGGCTCCATCCGCCCCATTCCTGAACGGACTACCGAATCCAGGCCGTTATATATGGACAATATCAAGATTAAAGCTGCCGTGCCTATCGCCATCCCCGCCGCACTTATGGCTGAAATCACATTTATCACATTATGCGATTTGCGCGCGAAGAGGTAACGTATGGCTATGAACAGCGGCAGTTTCATATACTTACTCGAGAATCATCCTTTTACAATCCCGTCTTCATTCCGGCCGTCCACGCATCATTCTTCGGTATCCGGCTTCGGATCTTCCTTCAACAGCGACTCGATATGCTCGATGTAATCCAAAGAATCATCCAGGAAAAAAGTCAGTTCAGGCACAATCCTGAGCTGCTTGGCCACAAGCCTTCCCAGTTCCCCGCGCAATACCTTGGCCTCGGAGGAAATAATCCCCATCACCTCTTCGGTCTTGGATGAAGGGAAGATGCTTATGTATATCTTGGCGTATGACAGGTCAGGGCTTATCTTAACCCCGCTGACAGTCACCATAGCCCCGGCAAAATGCGCCATCCCCTTGCTTCGGATGATTTCCGCCATGTCCCGCTGTATTTCCCTTGCCACTTTCAACTGGCGAGTGCTTTCTTCTGTCATGTCATTATCCTCCATTAAAGCGTAACGCAGAAAGTTCCCTTTTCGGCCACCCTCATTATTCTACTTTTATTATATAATAGTTCTTCTTGCCCTTTTGGGCCAATATGTATTTGCCATTCATGAGATCGTCCGCGGAAACCGTCTGGTCTTCGGCGACTTTCTTCTTATTTATGGACACTCCGCCGCCTTTAAGCATCTTGCGGCATTCGCCTTTTGACGGGAAAACGGCCGTTTCCACAGACAGCAGGTCTATTATCCCGCAAGGGAGTTTTTCTTTGGCGACCGTATGGTTTTCAACCCCGTCGAATACCTGAAGGAAAGTGCGCTCGTCAAGCGAAGCCAAAGCCTCCGATGTGGCGTTGCCGAAAAGGATCGAGGTGGCATTGACGGCCTTTTCATATTCCTGCTCGCCGTGCACCATTACAGTGACTTCACGGGCAAGGAGCTTTTGCAGTGAACGGAGATGCGGGGCTTCCCTGTGCGAAACTATCGCGGCATCTATCTCTTCCTTTCCGAGCATCGTGAATATCTTTATGTATCTTTCGGCATCCTCGTCCGAAACATTCAGCCAGAACTGATAGAAAGCATACGGAGAAGTCCTTTCAGGGTCAAGCCACACGTTGCCTTTTTCGGTCTTGCCGAACTTGATTCCGTCTGACTTGGTTATCAGAGGACAGGTCAGCGCAAAAGCCTCGCCGCCTATCGCCCGGCGTATCATTTCCGTTCCCGTGGTGATATTGCCCCACTGGTCGCTGCCGCCCATCTGCAGACGTACCCCTTCCGTCTGATAAAGATGAAGATAGTCGTATCCCTGAAGCAGCTGGTAAGAAAATTCGCAGAACGACATGCCCTCGCGGGTCTCGCCCGTAAGTCTTTTCTTTACGGAATCCTTTGCCATCATGTAATTTACAGTGATCATTTTCCCGACATCCCTGATGAACGAAAGGAACGAAAACTCTTTCATCCAGTCATAGTTATTGACAAGGACCGCCTTGTTAGGCGCATCGGACTCGAAATCCAGAAAACGTGACAGCTGTTTCTTGATGCATTCCTGATTGTGCCTCAGAGCCTCTTCGTCCAGAAGGTTGCGCTCCATGGACTTTCCCGACGGGTCGCCTATCATTCCGGTGGCGCCTCCGACAAGGGCTATCGGCCTGTGCCCGCAACTCTGGAAATGTTTCAGCATCATGACACTTACAAGATGCCCGACATGGAGCGAGTCGGCGGTAGGGTCGATTCCGACATACGCGGAAGTGCAGCCTTCCATGAGTTTTTCCTCCGTTCCGGGCATGATATCGTGGATCATGCCTCTCCATTCGAGCTCTTTTACGAAATTCTTCATCGATTTACATGTTAATTTTACAATCCAAAAACATGACAAAGTTAGGAAAAAAAGATTTGTTTTTATAAAAATCATTATATTTGCACCGCTGAACATAAATTTAGAGATTTTGGAACCTCCCAGTGAAATAACAGGTCTAGGAAACGATTCGGGTCACACGTGCAATGACGACCCGTTGCCTTCGTGCGAAAATCACCGAAATGATTTAAACAACATTTATTACAGATTGTGTGTCCTCCGGCAACATGGTGTCGGAAGGAGGTTTTTTTATATACGCCCAGCACAGGGACTTTAATACGAACATCAGATAAAAATGGCACTATATTTTAGAAAGAGAGTACAAAAGAAAGCGGAAATAGCCGTCTGGAAGATAGAGGAGACGGAAGAAGAACTGTTGAGGATATGCTCGGTTCCCGATGACGAACTGGAAGAAATCATGTTCATCCAGAACGAGCAGAGGCGGAAGGAAAAACTCGCCGTCAGGGCGCTCCTCAACGAGGTGTTTGAAGACAAGGTATATCTCGAGCATCACGACAACGGCAAGCCGTTCCTCGAGAACAACCCTTGCGAGATAAGCATAACGCACACTCAGAAGTACGTGGCCATCATCATACATCCCGACGAATACGTGGGAATAGACATCGAGAGCCTCAGCCGGGACTTTTCTGCCGTAGAACAGAAAGCCCTGTCGGAAGAGGAGATAGACGATCTTGCGGATGACGAGAAACGCAACAAGCAACTTGCCATATACTGGTGCGCCAAGGAAGCCATTTACAAGAGAATGTCACAAAGCCGCGTGGATTTTGCGGAACAGATAGAAGTGGAAAAATTCACCCCCCGCGGCGAAGGCGAACTTGAAGCCACATTCATACACAAAGACGGTTACGAAGACGAATTCGAGTTGGAATACATGACTTTCGACGGGCATGTGCTAGTATGGTTGGTTGGATGAACAAGCGACTATCATCTTCCGATTCCAGCATACGCACAGAAAAAAGGGGGATGGCTTTCACTTTTTTGCAAGCTTTTTAGCCACCCCCCAATTATTATTGAAACAGTCTTTTAACGCCTACTCTCAAAATATTTTTGCGCCGTTTCGCGAGGGACTATGCCCATGTCCGTAACTTCGCCGGTAGACATGTTTACTCGTTTCATATACAGATCGGAAGTAATCTCACCGTTATAACCGAAAGCGAACACGACATATTCAGGACGCGGGAAATAGTACGTAAAGGAATATTCCTGCCGGCCTTGGTACAATTTAAGGTACTCCCCGTTTATGGCGATAACATATTCCATGAAAGATTCAGGAGTCTCGCCCTCATAATCCTCTAACGGATATGCATCGAAATGGTAATTGACATTGTCAGCCGAAGGAGTGAATACCGCGTTTATCGCCTTTTCCTCGACGCTTGTGATCTCTATGCCGATTTCCAGATCCTCCTGTTGCGCGGACGGGGTCCTTTGCTCGAATTCGGCTATTTGCGTAGTCCGCTCGCCATACTCATCAACGCCGAATACCAATAAAGTATAATCCGTGTCGGCTTTCAGGTATTCCGGATTCACGACATCCGTATTCGAATTGAACGTATGCGTCCCGGAATGCAGAAGCGGAGTGTTGCTCCAATCCACTGCATCAAAATACACGAGATTGTAAAGCAGCCTCGCCACATAAACTTCAGGAGTATTAACCGACGTGAACGCAGAAGATTCCTCAATCACGGCCAGATATCTTGTGGAGCCGTCGGATGGAACGACCGTAACATCCATCTCGGTCTGAGTGACATTGGTAAATTCCGCGCTGAAAGTGCATGCATCCGTTATTTCCGGCATAGGTACGACAAATTCGCGAATGGCCACATTTGATATTATGACGGCATCGTCCACACCGCAAGCGACAGCGTAATATTTGCCGCCCGCTATCAGATCATCGTAATGCGCTCTGCCTTCACCCGAATACGTCACATCTTCCCAGGAAAGTCCGTTATTGTATATGGCAATTTCCAACAGCCTGATCATTTCTTCCGCAGCGGACTGTTCATCCGGGAATTGGGAGAAGTCGCTTTCGCTGAATAGTGTCATGGCAAATCTGAAATCGGTATCATCCGTGGATACATTCAATGTCATCCTGTTGGAACGGAGTTCTTCCGCTTCAATCGTAAAGTCGGCTTCTTTAATCACAAGCTCTTTGGTACGGAACTCCTGAGTACCAATGGCACTGGTTCTAACCAAAGCGCCATCCTGAAGGACTGCCGCATAGGTATATACAACATACTCTGTTCCCGGCGTGCGCCCGGTTACATCCTCAGTCATCCCTCCTTGATAAAGAACATCGAAAGCCGTGATATACTCTTCAAGCGAGACTCCCAAAGCGTCGGCCCTTTCCTGATAAAAGGCGACATCGTCCGCAAACAGTGCGTCTTCACTCTCATACGAATCGAAAGTTTCCTTGTCCATGATAAAACTAATATAGGCAAGATCGTCATTTTCCGGCAACCATGTTATCCTCGCATAATAATAACTCTCGTGTACTATGTACATTTCAACAGGACATGCAGGCAATTCAGCCGGAGACTGCACGACGGACACTGTCACGTCTTCAGCACCTGTGTAAGACAGAAGTATTTCAGCCGTCCTTACACCTTCCATGCTTTCCCACGGGGAAACGGAGAAACCGACAGTCCCTCCATTGTCCGAAAGGGAGACCCAGTCCTCCGCACATGAAACGGACAATTCTGCGGTGTCCGAAGGGTTATCTATTGAATACGCAAACGAAAAATCCCCTCCTTCCGCAGGAACCTGAAACTGTACGGGGTCCACGGATATTACCGGAGCAACCGGTGTCGGAGGCTCCGGATATGGGTCAGGATCGGATTTTTCAGGGCTGCACCCGGCAAACATGAAAGAGAACAACAAAAGGCTTGGGTAAAAGAATCTTTTTATCATATTAATTTAATGGATTAAGAATTAATGAATCTCAAATGCTGTTTCTGCAAATTTATGCAAAATGGCAACGCATGAAACATGAACGGACATGGGAAAAATAGATATTTTAACAATTTTACAAATCCTCACCGCCCATTTTCGACGAATTCATCTCTTTCTTGTACCTAGCCGGAGTCAGCCCAGTCTCCTTCTGGAACACTTTAATGAATACGGACACTGAGTTAAAGCCCAATTCTTCCGCGAGGACTTTCAACTGGACTTGGTCTCCATGTTGTGAAATAATGTCGGCAGCTTCTTTTATCCTGTAAGAATTGACATATGCCGGGAAAGAAATCCCGGCGCATTTATTCACGGCCTTTGACAGATATGTACGGTTAGTCCCCAATATTTCAGACACCTTTTCAACAGAGATGTCTTTCCGGCGATACAATTTTTCCTCATTCATTTTATCTTCGAGTCGTGAGAAAAGGGACTTTACGACCTGCCCGGAATCATACTGCGCCGAAGACCCTGCATTGAAACGCGCGGCATAATTCCTGTACCTGTCGAAAAGCACCTTGTACATATTCTTTTGCCTCCTGTACATAACCCAGATAAAAAAGGCAGTAAAAACAGCCAGTACCATTATTGAGGCAATCATAAGGTTGTTTCTGTTAGCCTTCAGAAGTTCTATCTCTTTCAGATTCATGTCTTCGCGATGCGCCATGTTCTGATTGGCCAGCAACAGGCTGTCGAAACGGAACTCCATGGACTGGCTTGCCACGCTGTCGATCAGGAATGCGTATGATTTGTAAAAATCCAAAGCTTCCTTCATCCGGCCCTCACTGTAGGAAAGGTCTGCCACCCTCCTGTAAAGCTCTCTGCGAAATTCCATGTTTCCAGACTCCAACGAAATCTCCAGCCCCTTATGATAAAGAGAAATAGCCTTGTCCATCATCCCTTTGCGCTCCGCAAAACGGCCGTAATGCAGATACAGCATGGTAAGAGTTCCGGCCTCGGCATTGGCTGAATACGCAATAGCTTCATCATAATGTTTCCGCGCCTTGTCTGCGGCTGCTCCGCCTACCGAGGACGAATCCATCCCAGCATATATGTCGGCCAATAACAGATGGAGATCGGAATAGACAGACTCATAGCCGGACTCCCACGCAAGCCGCAATGCCTCCTCGGAATAAGCCAAAGCGGAATCAAGGCTGTCCGAAAGGAAGAGCATCTCTCCCATGGCGATATTGGCCATGCATACCGCAAGGCTGTCGGTGCCGGGAGAATGCGAAAGATTGAATGCATCCACGGCGTATCCCAGCCCGCGCTTGTCTGACCGCACATAATATATATGGACTATGTTCAGCAAAGCCGCTATCGAATTGTCCACATCGCCCGATTTCTTAGCTATGTCATGGCATTTCTGATAATAGTCAAGTGCCAACGGATAATTGTAATCGCGCTTGAGCGAATACGTGCCGCGCACGAAATTGTATGTAAGCAACATCCTCGGGTCAGTATTCACGGATATGAACGGGGATACGGCATCCATATATTTGCTTACTGAATCAGGCTCTTCCAAAGACAGAAAAGCCATGGACATCGTAATCCCGGAATACAGGAAAGCAGTAGTGTCTTTGTTATCCAAAGAAGCATGGAAATACTCCCGCGTATCATCTACCAAATCCGTATACCGTCCTTCTTTGTTGTATTCATTCCATACCGCCCTGAAAGAGTCAAGTTCCGCAGTGTAGCACCGGCCGGAAAAGGCTTCGGCCTCGAACGGAATAAAAACAGCAAATAAAAAAAGGGACTGAATCATCAGAGTCCTGTAAAACAATATCTGCTTTCTTTCTATCATCTTTTCACTTAAAAATCCGGCACTAAATTAATATTTTTGTATATTGCGTTTCCAATTTTAAAAAAGTTTTGATATGAAAATGCGTTTATTGTTTTCTTTATTGTCACTGTTAGTCAGCATCAGTGCATTGGCACAGACAAAAGTGCAGGATACGTTTTACGGGGTAAAAATACGCTCGTGCTACGATGATTTGAAAGCATCGGAAGATTTAAGAGAGATCATAAGAGATATCTACAAGTACGACAATTGGGGCTACCGGCACGCATACGACTGGGTCGACGGGGAAAAAGAACGGTTACGTTTTCCAAGAATGCTTTTCGGGGGAAGGACATGGGATTATTGCGAGTACTACTTCAACAATGATATGGAGTTCTACCAAATCAGGTTTTACAGCGGCAAAACAGAACCGGAAACCACGCGTAGCATGTATGACTCCCTTCAAAAAGATCTGTTGAAAAAATACGACGGGCAAAATGGTATCGACATAAACGAAGACAGCGAATGGGAAGACGATCTGGCGATTTCGACCACTTTCACGGGGAACAACGGGATGACATGCGAACTGAAGTACTCATACGAAGCGGCAAACAACGGAAAAATGTACTATTACTGTTTACTGTACTATTATGATCCCGAAATGAAAGAAGCAGCCAAATACGCCTACATGGAAGAACTCTGACGCATCGCCAATTCAAGGGCATATCTTGTGAAGTCATGAATCATATAAATCGTTAAGGACATGAAGAATATTATTTTATCAATGGCACTGGCTGTCTTGACGGCCATTCCTGCCATAGGGCAGACACGTATTCAGAACTGTTTCTACGGAGTGGAAATCCGCTCAAGCTACAATGAGATGAAAAACTGCCGGGAACTTCGCAAAGTAATCAACGACAAATACCGCAATTTTAATTGGATGAGGCGGCACGCGTATGACTGGGTGAATAACAAGGAGGAAAAAGTACGTTTTTCGAACATGTCTTTCGGAGGGAGAAGATGGGCATACTGCGAATACTATTTCAATGACGACAAGACATTTTACCAAATACGTTTTTATGACGGGGCAAAAGAACCGCAAGCCACACGGCGCACTTACGACAACCTGCTAAAAGACCTGAAGTCGAAATATCACGGACAGAGAGGCATTGAAATGACAGAAGATATACTATGGGAAGACGACCTGTCGATTTCGACCACTTTCACGGGGAACAACGGGATGACATGCGAGCTGAGGTACTCATACGAAGCGGCAAGCAGCGGAGAGATGTACTATTATGTATTTTTGACATACTACGACCAGAAGCTGAAGAAAGAAGCAAAATACGGATGGCTCGAAGAGTTGTAGGCAGTTCAATCCTGCACGCTTTTTGGAACAGTGTCCATGAATGCTGTCACACCGCTCTCCAAAGCCATCCACGCGCCACACTTTCAGACACGTCAGGACACGAAAAAAGCACCTGCATTTTCATGCAAGTGCTTGAATCATAAAGGTCTTTCCAGACCGTTTCCGTGGTCCCACTTGGGCTTGAACCAAGGACCCCCTGATTATGAGTCAGGTGCTACTAACCAACTGAGCTATGGGACCGTTCCATCATGTATTACAAAACTGTAATCTCGAATTGGAGTGCAAATATAGTAATTTTTTTTTTAATCCAACATACTTCCCAGTAAAATACTCGTTTTTTTACTGCGCAGTCATTGCCTACATAAATCCGGGTGCCGTATAAACAAGAGAGAAGGCGTGCATAATTCTTACACGCCTTAAAGGGGTGGGGATGTGTCAAAATCTGACTTTTGACACATCCCCACCTCTCTCATCGTTATCGGGAACAATTTCCCGCATTATCCATTAGCGATTATTCCCGTATTCAAATTGCATTGACCGTCACCGGTTCCGAATGTTCTCCCTCGTAAGATGCAGAGAAAATATATTCGCCCGCAATCGAAGTCGAGAATTTGAAACCGTTTTCGCTCGGAGGAAGACAAGTAGACAAAGTTCCCTCGGAACATACGGTGACACCGGATGTGTTGGTTATGTCCTTCCCGTCTTTCATTACAGTAAATGTGACCTCATCTTCCCCGTCTGCGACAAATTCGGTCTTGTCGGCAACAAGCACAAGGCCTTGAGAAGCCTTTTCGCAAGATACTGCCAAAAGTGCCAATGCCATTATGGCTGCCGCATAATAAAAAATCCTTTTCATAACAACTTCATTTATTCTTCGTAAGCGTAGTTTTCAATCTTGCCAAGCCTCATATTGACTGCATTGTCCACAATGTAACCATAGTCTTTATATTCCACATTCCCTGCTCCGACCGATCCGCTATATGTGCCTTCACGCAATGTAAATGCAACGATATGAAGATTGTCTTGGTTCTCTACATTATATGGTACTGAGAAATCAAAGTGGAATTTCTGCGTTCCATTCGCCTGTGCCGAGAAGGCCTCGCCGTGCAGGAGATTGTCGGTTATGGAAGCGCGCAGCACATTATCGTGGACATAGTCCTTACCTTCATCCGAGCCGCTTTGGTATGTCTGGTCCTGAATGATACCGTCCTCAAGCAGATATACGCAAAGTGCGTACTCCCCTGCCTCCTTCGATGCGACATAAATATCCGCGCTAATGGTGCCGTCTTCCAAGGAAGCATACCCCCCGACGACCGTATTGGAAGGCAGGCTGCTTGTAGCCTCCCTTGCCAGACCCTCGAAAAATTCCGTGACACGCGCAGTAGACGAGATATTAGGCAAGAATGCATAGTAATTGACATATCCTTCAGGAAGGGACACTACATCAAAAAACGTATAGAAATCGTTAGCGTTAGGGAATGCCAGTCCGCCCTCTGAAGTAATATCATGGACATTTATCGGAATTATATGGTCCGGATACTGTTCACTGGCCGCTTCGAGTCCATAGTTCATGAAAGGACAGTAGCCGCACCATGTAGCCGTCATCCTCATTACTACCGAACGTCTGATAAACTCACTGCCATAATCAGCGACAAGGTCGCCCATCTGTTCTACGGTAACTATGGCCTTCGTCGAATCTTCCGAATTGGAAGTCAGCATAAGGTATGCCTTACGGAAATCGGAATCATTGGCCTCGACAGACACATTTATCCTTGACACCATATATTTGGAATAGCTATAGCCGTCCGCCAGCAGCGTGGAGTCGTATTGTACACTATTGACTGTCAACCAATCCTCCTCGCAGGAGACATCGTACTTGACGTTTCCTTCTACCGTAACGACAAGATTGCCGCCTTCCCTTACGCATTCAGCATCGCTTTCCGTTATATTGAATCCCGGAACGCCATCCTGAATCACATAATACACATTGTCAATATCGCCTGTGATTATATGGAAGCCTAAGACCCTTTCTTTCAAGTCATTATTGTCAGTAAGAACGCTTACAGTGATCTGGGCCGTACCGGCGCTTCCCCTCATCGGCCTGACGGTATACCAAGGCGAGTCATTTTCGATATACCAGTCTTTATCAAATTCCATCTGGACGGTTACCGTTTCCCCGGCAGAGTTTGGAACGAATATGCTGTTTCCGACTATTTCGGTAAAATCCGGATCATCCGGTCCCTGCTTGTCGCACGAAGACAAGGATACCACCGCCAGCACAATGGAGAACAAGTAAAAAAATACTCTACTATTAAAAATCATAATATATTTACTTCGATACAAAATATTCTATTAAAAATATAACATTGTAAGTTCACCTGTATAAGTACCCTTGAAGTTGTAGCCTATGTCATCGTACAGGTCAAATGACAGAGTATAGGTGCCGTTACCGTTGTCGGTTATTGTAATAGTCCCATCTGCAGCAGGCGCCGCCGACCATGTATTCTTGTCTGATCTGTCAGGCTTTATTTCCAAAGCAGTTCCTGAATTCCTTATTTTACTTACGGTACTGCATTCGCCTATTTTAAATGTACCTTCTTCAAAGCCTTCTCCGCTGTTCGCTTGGAACGTACCGAGAGGAATTGCGGCGGTATGAGTGAAAATCTCACCATAGAACTTGTCTCCGCCCGCATCGTCAATAAGGAAACGTACATAACTGTCATCGGAACCGTCTGTCCAGTTATATGCCTTGAATGAAACCTCTTCTCCACTGCTGAAGTTAGCCTCCGGATAATCTCCGTTAAGTGTAGACCCGAGAGCGGACTCGAAAGCTATCTCACCGTTGAAAGTACCCGAGAAATTAAAGTATTCGTTGAAAGTAAAATTAAACGTATATACTCCATTTCCCACCTCCATTGTACCGGAGTCGATCTGTCCGAGCTCAGCTCCGCCTTCAAGAGACAGTACCGTGTATTCATAATCGTTTTCACCGTATGCGATGCCTGGCTTGATACCCTCTGTCTGCAAATTGTCCGGAGCTACCTCATAAGTGCCATCCGGAACCTTTTTATCCACCAAATTGGCGTAAAAAGCAACTTGAAGAGAGGTTGTTCCAGACTCGTCAGTGAATACGGCAGTGATATAATTGCCATTAATTTTGGCCTGCACATCCGAAAATTCCACGTCCGACACATCCTCGTCTGCCAGATATGCGTTCATAGTCACGAAAGTCGTATCACTTACTTCGCTGTACATGTCCTTGTCAGAAACAGCCGCCAATGCAAGTACGTACCTTTGGCCTGCGGTAAGATTATCGACAGTAGCCTCGGAAGCGTCCGGGTCGATGGATACTCCATCTGCCAGAATCTGCTCCGGCGCAGGGATCTCGTTACCTTGTACAATCGCCACGTAGGACACTCTTGCTGCATCGGTGTGGCTATACGTAAAGGTGGCCGCCGTGCGAGTGAACCTTGTGAACTCCCCTATTGTCACCGTAGGCACCAACATTTCTTCGGAAGTAGTCACGCTCTGGGTAGCGACTTCGCTGTATACTTCCCCGCTGGATGCGGCAGCGACTACAATATATCCGGTTTCGGGAGTGAGGTTTTCTGCCGTGCGGGTTATGGACGGCACAGTAGCATTCATCCTCTCACCGTTAGCAATAATATCTTCGGCAGTAGGGACTGACTCATCTGCGGAGAGAACCATCCATGCCACAGTTTCGGCGTCGGATGGACTTACTGTATATGTAAAGGAATAAGCCGTAACAGTATCGATAGAGACCGTTACTTTAGGATCCGCCGTTTCCTCCGGAGGATTATTATTACCGTTGTCCTTATCGCAGGACGCGGCTAAAATCATAGTTGCAGCCATAAGGACTGCCAAAAACGTTCTTTTCATAATTAAGACTGATTTGATTGGTTAGTAATTTGCTTACTCATTAACATAGGCGAGGCCTGTAAAGTCGCCCGTATATGAAAGGCGGTACCACTTTCCGTCCGTACACAGAACACGCGCATCGAACTGGGTAACCCCTCCTTCCAGATGTTTCACCTCCACAGTACCTTCTGTAATATAATACTGAGGGATGTAATAGTAACCGGAAGCCACCCCGTAGAAAGAACGGTTGGAGAATGTCCCTGGAGCATACGAGCTAGGATCGAAAGTGTAAGTTCCTTCAGGTATGGAGATCACTCTCTTATAAGGCTGGCCGTTCCACAGATAATCCTCTACTTCAGGCTCTCCTTCTGCAAACAGGTCTATATTCAAACCTTCAGACCCGTCCTCCCACATACCGAGGGTCGAAACCCAGATATAGTAATCTTTATCACCGGTATAGTACTCTCCGTCAAGATCCTTTGCATCAATAAACACATCGTAGTCTTTGCCTTCCTGGCTTATTGTCACGGAATCAAGAAGGCTTCCCCCGTTGTAGTCGAAGCGAATGGCCAAAATGCCTTCCCTCGGTTCGCCGTCATTGCTCTCTACATTGACAGTAAGCGAATTCGACTCAGGGTTATCGGCAACGTACGAAACCCACGATTCTCCGGAAAGCATTGTCACTACAAATTGTCCCTCTTCAGGACGGGAAGACAAAGAATATCCAAGTGACAAATCTCCACCCTCGATAGGAGATGTGACAGTATGTTCCGTCATATTAAAAGTAATGTCAGTAATGTCATCATCCGATGCAGGCGGATTCGGACCGTCTCCATTGTTTTTGTCGCAGGCCGTCATAAAAATGACACAGCCGAAAAACATGGTAATAAAAAATTTTTTAATCATAAAAGCATCAACGAAGCTCTTAAAAACCTAAATCGCAAACATAAAACCAGAGCCTCATTAAGATTTTATATCGCGTATTTATTTTAACAGTACAAAGTTAATGAAATAATTGTCAATATTATCACACAAACCTGACTAAATAAACAATATCCCGTTCTATCCCGATTTTATTTCACACGCTTACAAATTGATACATGGCACTATATCATAATTGCAAACCGCTGCGTCATTTTCGGAATCGGGCTGAGAAATAATTCTTGAATACATTAAAGAGGCCGTATCAAAACATACATTTTGATTCAGCCTCTTCGTCTAACTGTCCCTGACGTATTGTGTCAAGCCTTTATCTCAACATCAACACCGCTTGGAAGTTCAAGCTTCATAAGAGCATCGACTGTCTTAGGATTTGAACTGTATATATCCAAAAGGCGGCAGAAAGAATTGAGCTCGAATTGTTCGCGCGACTTCTTGTTTACGAAAGTCGAACGGTTCACGGTAAATATCTTCTTGTCCGTAGGAAGAGGAATAGGTCCTTTCACTTCGGCGCCTGTAGACAAAACCGTATCCACGATCTTTTTTGCCGACTTGTCAACGAGCATATGATCGTATGATTTAAGCTTTATTCTGATTTTCTGACTCATATTCTGACGTAAATTATTAGTCGTAAATAAATAAATATACTCTATAAACTGTTATTCTTCATCATCCGCGATTCGACGGTTGCCGTTCTTTTCGATGACCTCTTTGGCTATGTTCGCAGGAACTTCGGCATAATGCGAAAATTCCATTGTACTTGTAGCACGTCCCGACGAAAGTGTCCTCAATACAGTGACATATCCGAATTGCTCGGAAAGCGGAACTTCGGCTTTCACGATACGTGCCGTTCCCTTTGCATCCATATTGGTAATCTGGCCGCGACGGCGGTTGAGGTCGCCGACAATGTCTCCCATGTATTCTTCAGGGGTTACTACCTCCAAAGACATGATAGGCTCCATCAGAACAGGTTTTGCCTTAGGGACAGCCTTGCGGAAAGCCTGACGGGCACAAATCTCGAATGAAAGCTGGTCTGAATCGACAGGATGGAATGAACCGTCCTTCAGGACAACTTTCATTGAAGTGACCTCATAGCCGGCAAGCACGCCGTTCGCCATGGCTGCCTTGAAACCTTTCTCCACGGACGGGATAAACTCCTTAGGAATATTGCCGCCTTTCACTTCATCAACGAACTGAAGTCCGGTGACACCCTCGTCCGCAGGGCCGATTTCCACAATGATGTCCGCAAACTTACCACGGCCGCCGGTCTGCTTCTTGAATACCTCACGGTGCTGTACAGTACCGGTAATGGCTTCCTTGTAATTGACCTGAGGCGCACCCTGGTTGATTTCGACACCGAATTCACGGCGCAGACGGTCCACAATGATATCGAGGTG
Source organism: Candidatus Merdivivens pullistercoris (assembly GCA_017694935.1). Lineage (GTDB taxonomy): Bacteria > Bacteroidota > Bacteroidia > Bacteroidales > UBA932 > Merdivivens > Merdivivens pullistercoris. The sequence continues at coordinate 8,698 of JADIME010000026.1, read as the reverse complement.
AAGCTCACCCATACCGCTGATGATTGTCTGGCCGGTTTCCTGATTGGACTGGACTGTAAACGTCGGATCCTCTTCTGAGAGTTTGCCGAGCGCGATGCCCAATTTGTCAAGATCCTTCTGGGTCTTAGGCTCTACGGCAAGACCGATAACCGGATCCGGGAATGTCATTGACTCAAGTACTATAGGATGGTTTTCATCACATATAGTATCGCCGGTGCGGAGATCCTTGAAACCGACAGCGGCGCAGATGTCTCCTGCCTCGACAAAGTCGATGGCGTTCTGCTTGTTGGAGTGCATCTGGTACAGACGTGCCACACGTTCTTTCTTGCCTGAACGGGTGTTAAGGACGTACGAACCTGCATCGAGACGCCCCGAATATGCCCTGAGGAATGCCAACCTCCCCACAAACGGGTCGGTAGCGATCTTGAACACGAGACCGCAGAACGGCTCTTTGGCATTCGGATTGCGATCCTCTTCCTCGCCCGTGTTAGGATTGGTACCGGTTACGGCGCCCTTGTCCATAGGGGAAGGCAGGTAACGTACGACTGCATCCAGAAGGAACTGGACACATTTGTTCTTGAATGAAGAACCGCAGCAGATAGGGACTATCGCCATGTCTATGGTAGCCTTTCTCAAAGCTGCAATGATCTCCTCTTCGGAAATCGAATCCGCATCCTCGAAAAATTTCTCCATCAGGCTTTCGTCGTATTCGGCAGCCACCTCTACAAGTTTTTCCCTCCAATGGGCTACATCCGCAACCATGTCCTGAGGGATCTCGGTAAAATGGTAGTTTATCAATTCCGTCCCGTCCGAATCATAGATGATTGCTTTATTGGAAATCAAGTCCACAATACCTTGGAACTTGTCTTCTGCCCCTATAGGAAGGCATATCGGAACGGCACGTGCGCCGAGCTTTTCCTTTATCTCGTCAACGACTGCAAGGAAATCAGCCCCGACACGGTCCATCTTGTTCACGTATGCTATCTTAGGAACACGGTATTTATCTGCCTGTCTCCACACAGTCTCGGACTGCGGCTGGACACGGCCTACAGCACAAAAAGTCGCAACGGTTCCATCCAACACGCGAAGGGAACGTTCCACTTCAACTGTAAAATCGACGTGACCCGGAGTGTCAATCAGGTTTATCTGAAATGTCGCTCCATTGTATTTCCAAAATGCGGTAGTGGCCGCGGATGTGATGGTAATACCGCGCTCCTGCTCCTGGACCATCCAGTCCATGGTGGCAGCGCCCTCGTGAACTTCACCTATCTTGTGGGTTTTTCCCGTATAGTACAGGATACGTTCCGAGGTAGTGGTCTTACCGGCATCGATATGGGCCATTATACCGATATTTCTTGTAAATTTAAGGTCTCTTGCCATCTTGATTTTATTAATTCACAAATTGCGTCTTTGGCTTGTGCTGTATGAATATTAGAAGCGGAAGTGTGCAAACGCCTTGTTGGCCTCGGCCATCTTGTGCATATCCTCTTTCCGCTTGAACGCGCCGCCCTCGTTGTTGTATGCAGCGATGATTTCGGCAGCGAGTTTTTCCGACATCGAGTGTCCGGAACGCTTACGTGCGTAGAGTATCATATTCTTCATGCTCAATGAAACTTTCCTCTCCGGGCGCACCTCTGTCGGAACCTGGAAGTTGGCACCTCCGACGCGACGGCTTTTGACCTCTACCTGAGGCGTCACGTTTTCAAGAGCCTTCCTCCATATATCCAAAGGAGCCTTGTCAGAATCTTTCATCTTCTCGCCTACCATGTCAATGGCACCGTAAAAAATAGAATAAGCGATACTCTTCTTCCCATGCAACATAAGATTATTCACGAAACGGGTAACTTCTGGATCGTGAAATTTAGGATCTGGAAGTAGAATCCTCTTTTTAGGCTTCGTTTTTCTCATTTTACAAAAAACATTAATGGGTTAAAATTACTTCTTAGATTTCTTCGGCCTTTTCGTACCGTAGAGTGAACGGCTCTGAGTCCTTCCATCTACGCCGGCAGTATCCAAAGCTCCTCTAAGGATGTGGTAACGCACACCCGGAAGGTCCTTTACACGGCCTCCGCGGACAAGCACGATCGAGTGCTCCTGAAGGTTGTGGCCTTCGCCGGGTATGTAGGCATTGACCTCTTTCTGGTTGGTAAGACGTACACGGGCAACCTTACGCATAGCCGAGTTAGGCTTTTTAGGCGTAGTGGTGTACACACGCACGCAAACTCCCCTTCTCTGAGGACAAGCATCCAACGCGCGAGACTTGCTTTTCACTTCAATGACCTCGCGTCCCTTGCGAACTAATTGTTGAATTGTTGGCATAAATACTTGTAAATCTTTACTTTAAAATACTTTACCGCTATTTAGCGGGATGCAAAGGTAGAGATTTTTTTTTATTTTACCAACATGTTATCAACAATATAGACGATTATCCGCAAAATCACCTCTTTTGAAAATGTATGCAGTAATTTAACGGATAATCATGTCATACCGGAACTGATGAAAATTTTCTCTTGACAAGCGGCCTGTAGCGCAGCGTCATGTAGAGGCTCCTTATTACAAGATGGGCGAAATAAGCCCCGCAAAGTATATGTATGCCGAGAGAGGCTTTTCCTGCCACGGAAACCGTACCGTCCGAAGCTACCGATACGGCATCCTCCATGAGTCCGGAAGCGGGAATCCCCGCCAAAGCAATGCCTGCATAGTAAAACAGGAAAAAGCCCGCGGCAGCGAAAATCATCGAGTTGCGGATCGTCTTGGTTTCGGTCGCCCCCACGAAGACACCGTCCCAGATAAAGGCAGCTCCCCCGAGCAACGGCATCAGCATGAGCCAGGGCATGTAGCCGAGCGAAAGTTCGATGACGGTATTGTCGTCCGTCATTATCCCGAGCAGAAAACGGCCCGCAAAGCCATATACGAACAGGAAAAGCACGGAAATGCCCGCGCCCCAGATGAAAATCTTCCTGACCGCATCGTTGAACAGTCCGCGCTGTCTCTCCCCGACGTACCTTCCGGAAAGAGCCTCTCCGGCGTATGCGAAACCGTCGATAAAGAAAGAAAATATCATAAGGAGTTTCATCAGGATGGAGCTTACCGCAAGAAGCTCGTCGCCGAAATGGGCGGAAATAGTAGTGAAACCGATATAAATCAATATCATGCAGACCGACCTCAAAAAGAGGTTACCGTTCATTTTGAAAAATGAAGCAAGACGGCCTCCGCGCATCGAGACCCTGACATCAGCACCTTTAAATATATGGCGGTATTTTGCAAACAACAATATGAAAGACAGCAATAGCCCGGAATATTGTGCCAGAAGCGTGCCCCAGGCCACGCCGGCAAAACCAAGAGGAGTCCTGAGAGTGAATAAAAGACTCGCAACGATATTGACAATATTCACGAAAACATCTATCGCCATCGGCCTTACCGTGTCCTGCATCCCGATGAACCAGCCTTTGAACACGAACATGGAAAGCGTGGCCGGAGCCGCCCATATCCTGATGTTGAAATACGTCAGCGCCAGTTCTTTCACCTGAGGAGTGCAGTCTATCACCAAAAACGCCCCTTGCACTACAAACCATTGCAGTACCCAGACGGCCAACGCGCACAGCATCGAGGTGATAAAACCGCGCTGGAAAATCATCGCGGCCTCTCGCATGTCCTTCCGCCCGTAAGCCTGGGCCGCCAGGCCTCCGGTCCCGACACGCAGGAAGCCGAAATTCCAATACAGCAGGTCGAACAGCATGGTGCCGACCGCAACCCCGCCGATAAAAGAAGCATGCCCGAGATGCCCGGCTATGGCCGTATCCGCCATGCCGACAAGCGGTACCGTTATATTGGCAAGTATACTCGGAAGCGCGAGCCTGAGTATCCTTCCGTGCATCCCTTTCATTCAGGCCGTCTCCTTGAAAAGATACACTTTGTCGCCCCGGCGGAGCTTGAAACCGTCGGCCGAAGCCGCCTCACCGAGAGGGATGGAACAAAGCACGCCTTTGCCGCACGAATCCACAGGCTTGAGATCCACCCGTATCTCGGCGACTGTCAATTCGACCACTCCCGTAGAAGGCCCCATGATCAGCACCGGGTCACCGACATGCAGGACGCCTGTCTCGACATATATCTCGGCGACACGGATTTTCCCGAAATAATTGGTGATTTTCCCGACATATTCCTTTCTCCTTGTGGCCTTGCTTCCATAGACATCGCACCATTCGCCGAGGCGGGCTCCCTGATAGTATCCGTCCCAGAATCCTCGGTTGAACACTTCCGAAAGGCCTTTCTTCAAGGATGCAGCAAGTTCCTGACTGTACGTGCCGTCACATACGGCATCGGCGGCAGCCCTGTAAGCGGACGATACCCGCTTCACGTACTCTCCGGAACGCGCCCGCCCTTCAATCTTGAAGACTTTCACTCCGGCCGCAATGATCTTGTCCATGAATTCTATGGTACACAAATCTTTGGGGGACATTATGTATTTGTTGTCTATATGAAGTTTCGAACCTGTTTCAAGATCGGTCACCTCATATCCCCTGCGGCATATTTGATAGCAGGCCCCGCGATTCGCCGAAGCCCCGTACTCATGCAGGCTCAGATAGCATTTTCCCGAAATCGCCATGCAAAGCGCCCCGTGGGCGAACATTTCGATTCGCACCGGCTCTCCGGAAGGACCTTTTATGCCTTCGCGTTCTATCGTATCGTATATCTCCCTGACCTGATGAAGATTGAGCTCCCGCGCAAGGACTATGACATCGGCGTATGCCGCATAGAACCTCAACGCCTCGGCATTCGATATGCTCAACTGGGTGGAGATATGCACCTCCATGCCGAGCGAACGGGCATAGACGATGGCTGCCATGTCCGATGCTATGACGGCGGTTATGCCCGCCTCTTTTGCTGCACGGAGCGTCGCCCTCATCTCGTCGAGGTCTTCCTGATAAAGCACGATATTAAGTGTAAGATAGGATTTCAGTCCATGTTCCCGGCATATACCGCACACGTCCGGAAGATCGGCTATCTTGAAATTGTTTGCCGAATGCGAACGCATGTTCAGGCGGTCCACGCCGAAATACACGGAATCCGCACCGCCCTGAATTGCAGCCCAAAGCGATTCATAGCTCCCGGCAGGAGCCATTATCTCCAAATCCTTCTTGTCCATAGATATACTTTTATAAGCGTTCATTCATGAAGAGTCCCACCGGAAAACGCATGCAGATGTTGCGAAGACTATCTCTTGCGGTTGAACAGGGAATTCATATAGTCCCTCAGCCTCTCCAGCTGGGCCTGCTCCAACCCCGAGCCTCTCAATGCGTCGAATGCGGCCTTGTGGCATTTCTCTATCTCGGAAAGAGCCGCCGTATCCGCCCCGAGAGCCACATAAAGCTCTTTCATCCTCGAAATCTTCGCGTTACGGTTTTCCTCACTATCGACAGGCATGGAAAGAATCCGCTTCAACTCCGCCGCCTGTTCCGACGAAGCGGACTTCAGGGCATACACCAAAAGCCAGCTCTTCTTGTTATGAACTATGTCACCGCCGATATTTTTCCCAAAGATTATAGGATCCCCGAAAGTATCCAGATAGTCGTCCATTATCTGAAACGCGATGCCCACCTGGTAACCGTAATCATATATGGCTTCGCACACCTTATTCGGCGCTCCCGCGATCAACGCGCCCATTTTTCCGGAACCGGCTATGAGAGCGGCCGTTTTAAGCCCTATCATTTTAAGGTATTCATCAAGCGTGACGACGGAAAATTTTTCAAAATCCATGTCCAGCTGCTGGCCCTCGCACACTTTCTCGGCCGTTTCGTTGAACAGCTTCAATGCGGCCGGCAGAATCTCCGACGGAGCCTCGGACAGCAGCCTGTAAGCCTCTATGGACATCACGTCGCCCGAGAGGATGGCTACGTTGTCATTCCATTTTTTCCTTACCGTAGGCTGGCCGCGACGACGGTCGGAATTGTCCATGATATCGTCATGGATGAGCGTGAAACAATGGAAAACCTCCAAGGCCATCATCGGTTTCAGTATCGAGTTGTCCACTTTGTCCGAAAAAAGGTTATACGCGGTAAGGCACAGCCTCGGCCTGATGCGTTTTCCCCCTATCGCGATCATGTACCTCAGCGGCCCGTAAAGGTTTTCAGGATACGGCTTGAACGAAATCGAAGAGAAACACTGCTGTATGATTTTGTCTATCTCTATTGTCTGGAACATAAAACCTGTTTTTTAACCCTCATAAAACGCTTGCAAAAATAATGAAAATCCGGACAGCTTCTAAACGGGGCTTGCAAAATTTTTATTAACTTGCGAATCCTAATGAAAACATGCGCCGTCCACAGGCGCACACAAGTATGAAAACAGGAATAGCAACAGTCATAAAACACACGGGAAGCCACTATCTTTTGTCGGAACTTCCGGGATGGGAGCCGTTCCCATGCGTATTAAAAGGGAAAATGAGGCTTAAAGGCTCGTCTTCCACAAACCCGGTAGCCGTCGGGGACCGTGTAAGGTACGAGACCGAAGGAGAGACCGGAAGCATCATCGAAGTGCTTCCCCGCAAAAACTACCTCATCCGCAAATCCACCAACCTGTCGCGGCAGACCCATGTGATAGCTGCCAACATAGACAAGGCGTTCCTGGTCACGACACTGATTTTCCCGGAAGTCAAGCTGCCTTTCCTCGACCGTATTTTACTGACCTGCGAAGTCTACAATGTGCCTGTCACAATAGTTTTAAACAAAAGCGACCTCTACAGGGGGCTGTGCGACGAAAGCGTGGAAGCCTTCAAGAGGATTTACCATGACAGCGCAGGTTATGATATAATGGAAATCTCAGCCCTTACTGGAGAGGGGGTTGAAGAACTACGGGAAGAGTGCAGGGATAAGGTTGTGTTGTTTACCGGGGTTTCGGGAGTGGGAAAATCTTCCCTTATCAAATCTCTTGACCCCGGCCTCAGTCCTAAAATAGAAGAGATATCCGAAGCCCACCTTCAGGGCAGGCATACCACGACATTCTACGAAATGTACCGCATAGCCACAGGAGGATACATCATCGACACGCCGGGCATCAGGGGGTTCGGGCTCGTGGACCTCAAACCTGAAGAAATCGCACTCTATTTTCCCGAAATGCTACACTACGGACGGAACTGCCGTTTTACCCCCTGCACACATACCCATGAACCCGGCTGCGCCGTAAAGGAAGCCGTTGAAAACGGGCAAATCGCCGCCGAACGATACAACTCCTACTTGGGGATGCTGGAAGAAGGGGAAAAATACAGATAAGAAGCTGTTTAAAATTTTTTCAAAAGTTCTTTGTGGCATCTTTCCGGCACGTTTTCGCCATTTTTATCGTAAAATAGCGCTGCTATTCTCCTCAAAAAACGACAAAAACCTGCGCGGAAGCCTGCCTCAAATGTTCTGAGAAAAAATTTTAAACAGCTTCTAAGAACGCCTATCTGCATCCGGCCGCCATCACAAGGTCTGCCAACACTATGGCCGTTACCGCCTCCAGCACGGGAGGTATCCTCAACGCGATACATGCGTCATGCCTGCCTCCGGTCTCGAGAACGGTCATGCGGTCATTCACAAAGTCGAATGTTTCCTGGGCCTTGGCAATGCTGGACGGGGGTTTCACCGCGACACGGAAGCATATCTCATTACCGTTGGATATGCCGCCGTTAATTCCTCCGGAGCCGTTTTTTGAGGTATGTCCCGAACTGTCTATAAAAGGGTCATTGTGTTCCGAACCCCTCATCCGTGCGGCATTGAACCCGTCCCCGAACTCTATCCCGCGTATTCCCGGTATGGCAAACACTGCATGTGAAATAAGGGACTCCACCGAGTCGAAGAACGGCTCTCCGAGGCCTGCCGGGATTCCAGCAGCCCTGCACTCCACAATGCCCCCGACAGAGTCGCCCGAAGCGACACAGTCCCCGATAATGCGCTCCATGCCTTCCTTGCCGCTTTCCCCGCCGATTTCCACCACTTCGGCATGAATAGCGGGTCGAAGTGCCGGCATTGAGACATCGCCTTTGCCGGCCACTACAGCCTCCAGTGCCTTTAAAGCCACCACGCCTGCCGCCACCAAGGGAAGGGTAAGCCTGCCGGAGAAATGCCCCCCTCCACGGGGATCGTTGAAATAATTGTATTTTACAGAAGCCGTAAAGTCGGCATGTCCCGGTCTCGGTATCTGCTCTAAAGCCTCGTAATCCTCAGGTCTCTGGCCCCGGTTACGGAACATCACGGCCAACGGCGCCCCTGTGGTACAGCCGTTGTAAACCCCGCCTAATATTTCCGGGATATCGTCTTCCTGCCTTGCCGAAACACCTGTTTTCCCTGTTCCGGTCTTACGCCTGAGTATCGCTCTGGCAAAATCTCCTGCTTCTATCGGAAGCCCGGGAGGCACCCCGTCGATCACGGCACCGACCGCCGGCCCGTGCGACTCCCCGAAAAGCGTGACTTTAAAAAATGTACCGAAAGTGTCCATAAACTATTCCATTGGCAATATGCACCCGCTGCAAAGATACCTATTAAATTTAAGAAGCTGTTTAAAATTTTTTCTCAGAATTTTTGAAAAATTTTAGAAGCTGTTTAAAATTTTTTCAAAAGTTCTTTGTGGCATCATTCCGGCACGTTTTCGCCATTTTTATCGTAAAATAGCGCTGCTATTCTCCTCAAAAAACGACAAAAACCTGCGCGGAAGCTTGCCT
>JADIME010000025.1 GCA_017694935.1 Candidatus Merdivivens pullistercoris | reverse complement strand
ACATCTTTCCGGCACGTTTTCGCCGTTTTTATCGTAAAATAGCTCTGCTATTCTCCTCAAAAAACGACAAAAACCTGGCGCGGAAGCCTGTCTCAAATGTTCTGAGAAAAAATTTTAAACAGCTTCTTAAACAACGGCATCTGTGAAGACGGGGGCTTGTTGCATTTGAAGCCTGTTTGATTAAAAAGAGGCCGACTCAGACTTTTGAGCCGACCTCTTTCCTTACTATTATGAAACGTTATCTATTATTATGTTTGGAAAAAACTTTCAATTAGCTATGCTTATTCGACAACCACGATTACCGGATATTGCAATGCACTGCCGAATGCGCTGTAGATGTATGAACCTCCGTAAACTTTTCCATCATCGGATATAGCGTAGACTGTTTCTAACATTCCGTCGGTTCCGAGGCTCGGGTCTACCGTAGTGGCAAAAGTGCCTTCCAGTCCGTCGAATAATTCTGAAGTAGTGAATGTCTCTCCGTTTTCCCATACTATGCCGCTCGATCCCATTATTCCTGTGAAATAAACTTTTCCACTGTTGTCAAATGCTACTCCGCCGTATGAAGGAACTTCTGTCTTTTCGCCGCTCGCAATGTCATATATGAATCCTGTAAGATTCATTCCATCGGGTGCAAAATAGCCGGTTGCCTTGCTGCCATCGGGACTTATTGCCCAGGTGATACCTTCGTAAATATAGCCTTCACTATCTATTGTTTCGGTTTCTCCGTAGACACGTGTAAGTTTCCCGTCAATCCAAATGGCCGGAGAGCGGCTTCCGTTTCCCCAATCTTGCCATCCTGACATTATTTTACCGTCTTCGGACATGGAATATATGTAGCAGCCGTACATTACTGCATCCCCGTTTTCAGGAAGTTCGAACATTGACTGGTCAAGTTGGTAGTTGTCCCATACGCATGGTACGCAACGGCTTGTGCCGTCTGCAAGTTCAGTGACTACCTGTCCTCCGATAAGTCCGCTGTTTGTAATTGATGCGGCGAACCCCGGATATGCGGCATTTTCAAGGTTATGCGTAGGCAGAGTGTTCCATGTGCCTGCGTTTTTGAAATCCATGTATGCAGGTGTTTGTACTGTTGAATTGACTACTGCTCCCACGATGATTCCTTCATCGTTTACGTCCAATGCTATGCATCCTTCATTCTCTCCGGCATCGAGAATAGTGTATTCGCCTGTCGAGCGATCCCATATAAACGAAGTGGGGTCTCCGAACTGGTCATCGTATCCCACTGCGTAATTTCCTGACGGAGACACGTTTCTGATATATGAGTTTGCAAGATTAGCTTCATTCATTACCGCAACAGGGTCCATAGGGTATACGGTGTATTTTACAGGCACGAATATTTCTTCGGATGTAGTAAAAGTAACTGTAGCCCATTCCGAATCGGTGTAAAGCTCTGTATCACCCGGCACAGCCTTTACTTTTACTGTGTATTCGGTTTCTGCGGTCAGACTTTCTATAACAGCTTTAGGTTCTGTCACAGTCTGTTCTTCACCTTCATTTACCGTGTAGGCGTACGAAGCTGCGTTTTCAATGGTTTCCCATACGATTGTCGCCGAACTAACGGTTACGGTGTCTATTTGAAGCGTAGGAGTCGCCAGTTTGACTGTTTCGGCTTTTTGTTTTTCGCAACCTGAAACAAGCGCGACAAGCATCAGTGTTCCTAAAATAATGTAATAATTCTTCATAATAATATATCAGTTTGTGTAAATTTGTTTGTTTTCGTATCCTTGGAAACCGCTTGTAAAACTTGGGCGGTTCTGCGGTCGGTGCGGCAATTTCAAAATTGCATCCAAAATTACATAATGCGGGTTTATTTTGGCCGTAATTGCACATAAAGTGAATTGCATTACATATATTTTACATTATGAGACTATTATTATGAAAAATTACTACCTTTGATACTATGAAACATTTTATTACTAATTTGGCTTTGTTGTCGCTTTTTATGTCGTGTTCCTGCGGGGAACGATGGCAGTCGGTTCATCCCGAAGGCATGGAATACGATACTGAAAAATATATTGAATTGTTCAACGGCTATTGCAGGAGTGGAGCCTATGATAGCCTTTCCATGAAAGCACGGGAGGTGTTCAGTGCCCGGGAAAAATATTATGACGATAAGAAGCTTGCCTTTGTTGCCGGACTTATGGCGACACAGGCTTCCATTTTTTTGGATGATTATCCTGAGGCGCGTAGATATATCGATACTCTGTCAAAGATGGATGAATGGGAAAAATACCCCAATCTCCAGGCTATGATGAACGGAGTCAAGGCTTCATACGATATAAAGGCTGGATTCGATTATCCTTCGGCATTGATTCATTTGACCGAAGCATTGAACTATTACCGGCAGAACGGAGATGCACTCAATACCTGTACGGCTCTGTGCAATATAAGCATGATATATTTTATCCGAAGGGACACAACGGGATGCAGGTATGCGCGCGAGGCTGTCGAAATAAGCACCGGAAATCCTGACGACCCTTATATGATGTGCGCTTCAGATGTAGTCATGTCCATGATGTCACTTGTCAAAAAAGATTACGCGGCTGTTGAAAAGTACGCGCTTAAGGCAAAGGAGTATGCCGACAGGTACGGTTATTCACTTGTATATTCCCGGATTTACATGGTTTTATCAGAGGTGGCGATGCAGCGCGGGGATTCGGCAGAGGCGGAAAGACTCTTGGATAATGGCTTCAAGTATGCAAGCCACAGCGATCCGGATTTTTATTTCGAATTGGCCTTGCCTTACGGCAGACTGCTGATGGATTCGGGAAGATACGGAGAAGCCGAAGCCTTTTTGACCAAAACGCTCGGAAAGATAGAAAGAAACGGGAATATACGTTATCGTTATCAGGTGCTGGAGTTGCTTTCGGCACTGTACGACATGAAGGGTGATACTGATGATTCTTACAGGTATTATAAAATGGCAGTGGCTTCAAAGGACAGTATTTTGAATGTCAACAAGGACGCTTCATTTAACAATATCCTTGATCTGTATGAGACCGCCTCATTGCAGAATGTCTTGCTTCAACGCAAGTACGATATGTATGTCATAGCTTTCGTATGCATTCTCAGTGTTCTGGCGGGTGCGTTTTTCTTCTACCGTTATTTCCAGCAAAACAAGTTGTACAAGGAACTTATCCGTCATTATCAGGATTATGCGAAGCGGACCAAAAGACTGAAAAAATATCTCAACAGTGATGAAGACCATAAAGATGACGGGGTAGCGGATGAGGTTCTGTTTTCAAAATTGGAAAAACTCATGTCGGAAGACAAAATTTACCGTTCGAATGAGGTGTCTCTTGATAAGTTGGCGTCAATGCTCGGGACCAACAGGACATATATATCGCGGGTTATAAACCGTTATGCCGACAAGTCTTTCTGGGGTTACATCAACATGTACAGAATCGCAGATGCCACTTCCATGCTTTCTGATCCCGATAATGACATACCTATAAAAAATATATACGAAATACTCGGCTACAATTCTCCGGCTTCTTTTTTCCGTGTTTTTAAAGACGAGGTAGGCTGTTCTCCGTCCATATACCGTGAGCAGGTCCGCAGGATGGATGAACGTAAAGGGATTCTGTAATATTAATTTAATGTTCATGTAAGTAGGATGTAACGTATCCCGGATACTTTTGCCGTCGCAAATGTAAAAATATGCGACGGATAATCTTTCTTATTTTATTATTTCAGTTTTCCATTATTTTGTCGGCAAATGCCGATACTGTAAGAGGCATTGTTACAGATAAAAGCAGCGGGCTTCCGATGGCCGGCGCATCGATTTTGGTTAAAGGTACGACGAACGGAACAACTGCAGGTCAGGATGGCCGTTTCGAGTTGGAGATAGGGAGTGCCCGGACAGTGGACCTTGAAATCAGTTTTATTTTCTATAAGACTGTTTTGCTTGAAGATGTGGCGGCAGGCAGTGAAATCGCCGTTGAAATGGAGGCGGAGGGCGAGATGCTTGAAGAGACTGTCGTAGTCGGTACAAAGACACTGGATAATGAGCGTTCTTTGCTGATGGAAAGGCACAATTCTTCGATTTCGATAGAGAATATCGGCGCCCGGGAAATGGGAGTGAAGGGGATTTCCAATGTCCAGGAGGGAGTGAAAAAACTTTCCGGAATATCTGTCGCGTCTTCAGGACAGCTCATAGTCAGGGGACTGGGCGACCGTTACAGTACTACGACTTTGAACGGCATGCCGATAGCTTCTCCTAACCCTGACAACAAATTGATACCTTTGGATATTTTCCCGGCATCTACAATCCAGAATATAACGGTGAGCAAAGTTTTCCGTGCAGATACGTATGCCGATTATTCGGGTGCCCATGTTGATATATCCACCAAGGAAGGAGGCGACAAAAGGTTGCTCCAGCTGTCTGTGGGCTACGGAAGCAATACGATGACTTTGGGAAGGGAGTTTTACATGATGGACCGTCCTTCTTTATTTGCTTCTCCGAAACTGCCTCGCAGCATATATTCCATGAGCCGTTTGGAATTTGATGATTATATCCGCTCCAACAATCCGTTCAGGCATGGTTTCGATGTCTCGCGCAGCCCGATGGTAGGAGATATGAAAGGAAGTTTCATATATGCGGACGGTTGGGACATAGGCGATGGACGCATATACATGATGGCTGCAGCCAATATCTCCAATGAATACCAAAACATGTACGACAATCTCAACAGGACTCTCGAAGCATCGGGAACTACTGTGAATGAGTTTTATGATGACAGTTATGAGCAGCTTTTGAAGATTGCGGGTCTTTTTTCGCTGGGATACAGGTTCGACAACTACGACAAGATAGAGTATACGTTCTTTTATGCCCGCAATGCCGGTATCACATTCATGAACAGGCACGGTTACGACAGGGAGGACAACGATCTTCTCGGATTGAATGCCACGCAGCATATTTACCAGATGCAGAACCATCAGTTGAGCGGCATACATACCCTTGCGGATGACTGGACATTGGAATGGAAAGGTTCTGCAAGCATTACCGGAAGCGACGAGCCTGACCGCCGGCAGTTGATGTACGTGAGGGGGAATGACGGGCAGATAAGGTATTTCAAAAACAACAGCCAGGAGACCATGAGGTATTGGGGAACTCTCGACGAATCCGAATACAATGGCGAGGTTTCAGCCCTGTATGCCTTGGGGCAGACCCTGAAACTGAAGGCCGGGCTTGCTGGAAAATACAAGTCGAGGGACTATTCGGCAGTAAGGTTCTACTACGATGTGGACGAGATTGATTCGACTGTGGACGATTTGTTTGCCCCGTCGGTGTTCATAAATCAGGAAAACATATCTTCCGGCCTCGTAGGGATTGACCGCAGTATGCCTCCTACCGACACATACGATGCTTCAAGCACGATTATGGCAGGATACATAGATGCGGATTACAATATCACCGACGATATTCTCCTCAACGTTGGGCTTAGGTACGAGTACAGCTCACAAGTTGTTGATTATCATAATGACCAGGGCAATCCGGAACGTTCGGTCCTTACCGGCAATGACCTGTTCCCTGCCGTCAATTTCAGGTACAATCTGAGCAAGAAGCACAACCTCCGGCTTTCGGCTTCGAGAACAGTCACCAGGCCTTCATTTATCGAGATGTCTCCTTTCCTTTATCAGGAATCATACGGAAGCGCCCAGATAAGAGGTAATGCGGATATCAAGAACGGTTATAACTACAACCTCGATTTAAGATACGAATGGATTTCGGGCGCGGACCTCATATCGATGACGCTTTATTACAAATTCCTCGATTCGCCGATAGAAAGGATTCAGATGCTTTCCGGCGGCACTTCGGTGCAGCACTCTTTCCAGAATGCGGACAACGGCATGGCGGCAGGAGCCGAATTCGAGATACGCAAACGCATCATAGAAGATCTGTCCGTAACGGCAAATGTGGCTTACATGTACACGGATGTGATTTTGCCCGAGGGCGGTTCATATACCGATACGAGACGTGCCTTGCAGGGAGCTTCCCCTTGGCTTGCCAATGCGGACATTTCATACTCCCCGACTTTCAGGAACGGTGACGCGCTCTCTTTGGTGCTTACGTATAATTATCAAGGTGAAAGGATTCATGCTGTCGGTGTTTCCGGACTCGGGAATGTGATACAGGACGGCCTGCATACCATGGACTTCATAGCAACCTACAATATAGGTGAACATTGTTCGCTCAGCCTCGAATTGGACAACATCCTTGACAGCGCGGTTTCATTCAGACAGGAGGTAATATCCCGCAATACATGGATATATGTTGAAAAATACAAGCCGGGCGTGGGGGCGCAGATAGGCTTTACATACAAATTTTAAAAAAGTTTTCCGATAGTTTTTAACCAGACAATAATACTAACAACTACATTTATTTTAACATGAAAAAATTTATTTTGTTGGCAGCTTTACCTTTCTTTTTCGCTGCTTGTGAAAAAAACAATGGTACTAATGAAGGAAACGGTTCGGATGTATTGACCGGGACCATTACAGAGGACCTTACCCTTGAAGAGGGCAGGGAGTACAAACTTTCCGGCGGACTTCACGTGCAGGCTCCTGCAACGCTTACTATAGAGCCGGGCGTTACCATTACGGCCGTTTATGATGATGTGACAGATTACATCCTCATCGAGCAGGGTGCTAAAATCAATGCACAGGGTACTGCAAGCAATCCTATCGTGATGACAGCGGAGGTTAAGGAAGACGGCGCCTGGGGCGGTCTTCATATCTGCGGCCGCGCTACTTCGAATGTCGAGGGCGGCACGGGTCTTTCTGAAATAGGCAATGCGCCATACGGCGGAAACGATGACAATGACAATTCAGGCGTACTCAAATATGTGAGGCTGGAGTATACAGGCTGGGCTCTTGACGAGGAGCACGAATCAAACGGCATCTCTTTCTATGGTGTCGGCCGCGGGACACAGGTAAGCTACTGCCAGGCATATATGGGAGCGGATGACGGTTTCGAATTCTTCGGTGGTACTGTAAACGTAAGCCATCTCGTTGTTACCGACTGCAGCGACGACTCATACGACTGGACAGAGGGCTGGTCGGGCAAAGGCCAGTTCCTTGTGGCTATCCAGCATTCTGCCGATGAGCTCGGTTATGAGTGCGACTGCCTTATCGAGGCCGACAATAACGGTAACGATTTCGAGGCTACTCCGATTGCTCATCCAATTCTTGCAAACGTCACTCTCATAGGTAACGAAAGTTCAGAAAGCACCCACGGCGCACGTTTCCGTGCAGGAACACAGGTTGAACTTTACAATGCTCTTATCTGCGGAAAAGAACATGATATTACGATAGAGACCGAGCAGACCGCCAACTCTTTGGTAAACGGGACTTCAAAATTGAACTACGTTTCAATCGCTGCAGCCGATATCAATCCGAAAGACCAGGAGGTTTACTTCACGGCTGATTTCCTTGAGTCAGAGGGTAATGAGGTAGGTGCCGACTTCAGTTTCACCAACGGTTTCGTGGGAACCCTTGAAGGCGGTAACGGCCCGAGCGACTCGTTCTTCGTGTCCGCTCCTTACAAAGGCGCTGTCAGCGCATCCGATGACTGGACAGCAGGCTGGGTTCTGAGATAATTGTGATTTTCATATAGAAGTTTTAGGTTATGTGTAAAGAGTGTGACCTAAAAGGATAATTTCTGCGTTGCGTTTGAAATTCCTCCTTTTGGGTCACACTTTCGGTTTTTACAATGGCTGTTTTTTTACCAAAGAAAATTGTTGAACGGATAACGTCCGGCATGTATTTCAGCCACCATTTTATAGAGGTCGGACCTTAATTTGTCTATCCCGATTTTTTCTTTTGCCGAGATAAAGATGCATGGGGTATGCTCTTTGCTTATCCATGTGTTTTTAAATTCTTCGAGAGTGTAGTTTTCCGGCTTTTTAGGCTCTAATGAAAACTCGTCGTACTCTTCGTACCTGTATTGGTCGATCTTGTTGAAAACGACGAAAACAGGCTTGTCTATGGCCTTAATTTCCTTTAAAGTCTCTTCGACGACTCTTATCTGCTCTTCGAAATTCGGATGCGAAATATCGACTACATGCATCAATATATCGGCTTCGCGCACTTCGTCCAGTGTGCTTTTGAAAGACTCTACGAGCTGGGTAGGAAGTTTCCTTATGAAGCCGACAGTGTCGCTCAGGAGGAAGGGCACGTTTTCTATCACTACTTTCCTTACAGTCGTGTCCAGCGTGGCGAAGAGTTTGTTTTCAGCGAAAACATCGCTTTTTGCCAGCAGATTCATAATGGTGCTTTTGCCCACGTTGGTATAGCCCACGAGCGAAATCCTGACAAGCGACCCCCTGTTGCCTCTTTGCGAGGCCATCTGGCGGTCTATCTTTTTCAGCTGCTCTTTTAGTTTTGATATTTTTTCAAGGATGATCCTTCGGTCGGTCTCGATCTGCGACTCTCCCGGCCCCCTCATTCCGATACCTCCTCTTTGCCTTTCAAGGTGGGTCCACATCCTTGTAAGGCGCGGAAGCAGGTACTGGTATTGGGCGAGTTCAACTTGTGTCTTGGCGTAAGCGGTTTTTGCCCTTTGCGCGAAGATGTCAAGTATCAGGTTTGTCCTGTCCAGTATCCTGCATTGCAGTTCCCTTTCTATGTTTCTCAATTGTGACGGAGTAAGTTCGTCATCGAAGATTACAAGGTCTGTCCCGTTTTCTTCTATGTAGGCTTTGATTTCGGCCAGTTTCCCGCTGCCGATGTATGTCCGGCTGTTGGGCTTTTCCATCTTCTGGATGAAGCGTTTTTCTCCGATGGCGCCGGCCGTTTCAGCAAGGAACTGCAGCTCGTCCAAGTATTCTTTTACAGTGCGCGGGTCGTCGTTCTGTTTCATGACCGCGACAAATACAGTCTTTTCCATATTGTCCTAAAAAGGGCGGCCGTATTTGAATACCGCCGCCCTCGCAATGTCTATATTTTATGAATAAATTCTCTCAAAGTTGTTTATCTGAGTTGGAAAACAACAGGGAATTGGTAACTTACTTTTACAGGCATGTCCCTCTGTTTTCCCGGAGACCATTTAGGCGAGCTTGATACAACCCTGACGGCTTCATCGTCTATTGTCTTGTCCACGCCCCTGAGCACGATTACATTGACGAGGTTTCCGTTCTTGTCAATGTCGAATTGGAGGATTACGGTTCCCTGTATTCCGTTTTCAAGTGCTATTTCAGGATATACGAGCCGACTCTGAACCCATTTGTTGAATGTGTTTGCATCGCCGCCCTGAAACGAAGGCTTTTCTTCTACTATTGCAAACGGGATTGCTTCCTCGACGATTTCCTCCTCTGCGACTTCAGCTACATAGTCCATCACCTGTACACCCATGTCGGCGATATCCTCGGTGTTGATGATGATGTCTTCTACCTGTATGTCATCGTTTACTATGTCGATTTCATCGGACAGCTGAGGCATTTTCGGCATGTCCGGCTTAGGAGGAGGGGTTTCCTGGGTGATAGGGATGATCTCTTCTTCGATCGGCACGAATGTGTCTTCCTCAAGCGTGCTGACTGCCTTTTCGGTAGTCCTGTACTCGAAAGCGCAAAGCACGACTGCCAAAGAGAGTGCAAGACCGATTTCCGTGAACAAAGTCTTTTTGTTCTCCAAGTTAGCTTTTGGTGATTTTTTGAGTTCCATATTTTTATTACCTTATTTTCAATTCAGGGCGTAAAGGTATGAATTATTTATCATTTTTTACAAAAAAAAATTTATTTTGTTGTAGTTTTGCGTACAATTTTAATGATAAGACCCATGATTTCATACCACAACGAAGATATCGATTTCATTTTCAAGCATAAGAGACTGAACAACAAATGGCTTTCGATGGTGGCCGGGAGCGAGATGAAGAAAATAGGGGAGATAGCCGTTATCTTCTGCTCGGACCATTATATCATCGACATCAACCGCCGTTATTTGGGACACGATTATTTTACTGATATCATTACTTTTGATTACACGGAAGGTGATAAGTTATCGGGGGATCTGTTCATAAGCATCGATACTGTCAAAGAAAATGCTGCCCTGTATGGTGCGGATTTCGCTACTGAACTGAACAGAGTCATCGTGCATGGCCTTTTGCATTTGATAGGTTATGATGACCATACTCCGGAGCAGACGGCGCAGATGCGTGCAAAGGAGGATTATTATCTTTCCATTAGGGAAAACATTCAATAAGTGCTTGGATTTTTCCTCAAGAATATTTCTTCCATCCTTTCGTGTTCTGTCCTTCCGTAGTAGTGTGATTAATGTTAATTATTTGATTTTATGTAAATTATGTCCGAATATAGAGAATCATACGATATTATCGTTGTCGGAGCTGGCCATGCCGGTTGCGAGGCAGCTGTAGCGGCCGCCCGTTTAGGTTCCAGGGTTCTGCTCATTACTATGGATTTGCTGAAGATTGCCAACATGTCATGCAATCCTGCAGTGGGCGGTATAGCCAAAGGACAGATTGTGCGCGAAATCGATGCTCTGGGCGGATGCATGGGTGAAATCACCGATGCGGCAACTTTGCAGTTCCGGATGTTGAACCGGTCGAAGGGGCCGGCCATGTGGAGTCCAAGGGCGCAATGCGATAAAACCCTCTTCAGTTCTTTGTGGAGAAAAACTCTTGAAAATACCTGTAACTTAGATATTTACCAAGATGTAGCGGTCTCTTTTGCCTTTTCAGGTTCGCGTATTTCGGGAGTCCGTGTAGCCACGGGCGCGATATTTGATTCTCATGCGGTTATCCTGACGGCCGGAACGTTTCTGAATGGAAAACTCTTCATCGGCGAGACCTCGTTCGACGGCGGGAGAATGGGGGACATGTCGTCCTACGGGCTTACCCGGCAGTTGGAGTCCTGCGGCATAAGGACAAATAGAATGAAAACGGGAACTCCTCCCCGGATAGACATTTCTTCCGTAGATACTTCGTCCTTGACTCGTCAGGTTGGTGATGATGATCCGCGACGTTTTTCTTTTTCGAGCGCAAAATCCCGTATACAGGAGTCCGGAAGCCAAATGGATTGTTTCATTCTCCATACCGATGCGGATGTGCATGAAGCGTTGAGATCGGGTTTTGAACGTTCGCCGTTGTTTTCCGGCAAGATTACCGGGATAGGCCCTCGTTACTGTCCAAGCATTGAAGACAAGTTGAGGACTTTTGCCGACAAAGATTCGCATCAGCTTTTCTTGGAGCCTGAGGGTTCTGATACCAACGAGTACTACCTCCAAGGCTTCTCATCGTCTTTACCGATAGATGTACAGATGGCGGCTCTCAGAAAGATAAAGGGGTTGGAAAAGGCCAGGATTTACCGCCCGGCTTACGCTGTCGAATATGATTTTTTTGACCCTACCCAGCTCGAAGCGACTTTGGAATCGAAAGTAGTGCCTAATCTTTATCTTGCCGGTCAGGTAAATGGGACCACAGGTTATGAAGAGGCGGCGGCGCAGGGGCTTATGGCGGGAATCAATGCACATTTGAAGCTGAACGGACTTCCTCCTTTTATCTTGCGTCGCGATCAGGCCTATATCGGGGTTTTGATTGATGATCTGATAACAAAAGGTGTGGACGAGCCATACAGGATGTTTACGTCCCGTGCCGAGTATCGTATATTGTTGAGGCAGGACAATGCTGATTCAAGACTGACCCCTTTGGGGTATTCTCTCGGTCTGGTGTCGCAGGACAGGTATGCGCATTTTGTGCAAAAATACGAGCTGGTTCGTAAGTTGAAGGATTTTGTTGCATCGTACTATCTGAAGCAGGATATTCTTAATCCATATCTATTGTCTGTCGGTTCTACTCCGGTTGTGGGCAGAAGGACAATATCGGATGTGTTGTCCCGTCCTCAGTCAGCTTTGCGGGGAATTTTGGAAATTGTTCCACGTGGAACATTGTCTTTTTTGTACGGGGTCGATCCGTATCTGTTGCAGGAGGTGATAGAATCTGTGGAAATAACGGAAAAATATAATGGCTATATTGACCGGGAAAAGAAGATTGCCGAGAAAATATCTCGTTTAGAGGATTTGGGAATACCTGAGGGGTTCGATTACTCAAAAATATCTTCATTATCCATAGAATGCCGGCAGAAACTGGAACGATATCGCCCGCGCACGATTGCGCAGGCATCGCGTATCTCCGGAGTCTCTCCGGCTGACATATCGGTGCTGTTGGTCTATTTCGGAAGATAGGGAAGAGGGTGATTCAATCACCCTCGTTTTTGCGACTATTGTCCGAGATAGATACTCCGTATCAACTCTGCATACCGTTTGTGTATGTTGACCCTTTTCAGTTTTAAAGTCTGTGAAAGCATTTTGTTCGCCGTACTCCATTCGTCCAGTATGAATCTTTCCCGTTTTATGTGTTCATGAGGGGAGAAGATACGGTTTACCGCAAGTATCTCATCATGCAGTATGGCAAGGATACTTTTGTCTTTTAACAGGTCTTCCGGTTTTTCGTGTGCTATGTTTTGTAGTTTTGCCGTTTCTTCAAGTTTTTCCCTGTCCGGGATGATTATGGCCGACGCGAATTTTTCATTTTCTCCGACAACGATGCAATTGTCTATGTAAGGAGACTCTTTCAGTTTGTTTTCTATGACTTGCGGAGCAATGTATTTTCCCGATGAAAGTTTGAATATTTCTTTCTTCCTGTCGGTTATTTTAAGATAGGTGTCATCCACAAGGCATCCGATATCCCCGGTATGCAGCCAGCCTTCTTCATCGATTACGGCTTTTGTCGCCTCCGGATCTTTGTAGTAACCTAACATTACATGCGGGCCGCGGGTGAGGATTTCCCCGTCCTCGGCAAACTTGAGTTCGGTGCCTTCTATCGGTTTTCCGACAGTGCCTATGACGTTGAACCCTTGTCTCGGGCTGTTTACGGCTATTACCGGCGAGGCTTCGGTCATGCCGTACCCTTCGAATATGTGCAGTCTGGCTGCATTGAACAGTCGTATGATTTTCGGCTGTATCGATGAGCCGCCTGAAACCACTAACATTTCGTGTCCTCCGAGCTTTTCTCTCCATTTGGAGTAGACGAGTCTGTCATATATGCGTTGCTTGAACAAATAGATTGCAGAATGGTTGTAATTGTCGAAATTGTTTCCGAAATCCCATGCCATTTTGTATATCCTTTTCTTGATGCCTTTAAGGGATTTTCCGGCAGATTCGAGTTTGGAATACATCATTTCCAACATCCTCGGGACACCGCAGAATCCGTCTGCATGGCAGCTTGCAAGATCGGCGGCAAAGGTGCCGACATTTTCAGCGTAATATATGCTTATGCCGAGCTCCTGGTATTCATAATTCATGCTCCTCTCGTACGCATGACATATCGGGAGTACACTTAACATCTTGTGTTCGTGTGTTTTACATTGTTTTATAGCATGGGCGTGGGCGTCGAATGTCAGATTCCTGTGCGAAAGCATTACGCCTTTTGGGGTTCCGGTCGTCCCGGAAGTGTATATGATGGTCACAAGAGTATCCGGAGATATTTCACGTTTGTTTTGTTCCACTTGTTGGACTATCTCACTGTCAGGATTTTGTGATAAATTTATAAAATCTTTGAACGACTCTATGCCCAGTGTGTTGTCTTCAAAAAGTATTATGCGTATGTCCCTGCCGGTCTCTTTTATTATAGGTGCTATTTTTTTGTACAATAGCAGGTTGCCGATGAAAACGGCTTTTGCATCCGAATGCGTGAGTATGTGCATGTATTCTTCCTTGCCGAGCGTAGGATATACGGGCACATGTACCATTCCTGCAAGCGCCGTCCCCATATCCACGAAATTCCACTCCGGTGTGTTTATACAGATGCTTGCTATCTTGTCTCCTGCCTTGAATCCTTCTTTAAGCAGCGAGTATGCCGTTTTATATGAAAGGTCGGCATAATCCTTTACACTGTATTTCAGCCATTGGCCGTGCTTTTTCTTCGCAAGTATGTCCTTTTTGTCAGGGAATCTTTCCTGAAGATTGGTGAGCAGGTCGAAAATACGTGTTATTTCCATTGCATTACAGGTTTTAATTTGTTTATAATTCGTGTCGGCGCGGGCAGTATTTGGAAGCTGTTTGTGAAGCTTCTGACAGCCACAATCCAAAAATACAAATAAAAAACATAATTTTGCATCTTTAACAACAAGATTTGAACATGATAGACTATATCAAAGGTGAATTGGTAGAACTTACCCCGACAGAGGCAGTGATAGAGACAGCGGGAATCGGGTACAGCATATTGATATCTTTGCAGAGTTTTTCATCTCTCCAACAGGCGCCAAATCCGGCAATATTGTACATCCACCATTATCTTCGTGAAGATGAAGAACTGTATTACGGTTTCGCCACAAAAGATGAAAGGGCGTTATTCAGACTGCTTATAAGCGTATCCGGGATAGGGGCCGGCACGGCACGCATGATGCTATCTTCCATGACAAGCGATGAGATACGCGATGCCATAATAGCATCCGATGTCAATAAAATAAAAAGCATAAAGGGCATAGGGCTTAAAACGGCGCAAAGGCTGATACTCGAGCTGAAAGACAAAATCGTGAAAGGCAGCGGAGACAACATGTCTGTAATCGGGGTTAAAACAGGTTTGGAAACCATTGAAGAAGCTGCTACGGCATTGGTTATGCTCGGCTTCACAAAGGCCAATGTCTCGAAAGCCCTTTCCGCCATAGTAAAAGAATATCCCGGAGCATCCGTGGAAGAGTTGATAAAATTCGCGCTCAAACGATTGTAGAAGCTGTTGAAAATTTTTCTCAGAACCATTTGAGACAGGCTTTCGTGCAAGTTTTTGCCGTTTCTGAGGAGAATAGCAGCACTATTCTACGATAAAAATGGCGGAAGCATGTTGCACCATGTAAATTTCATGGATAGCATCTGCTAATGCAATGTTGTATTCTTGGAGGAAAGTGAATCGTTTTGCCGTGAAACCGTAGCACTTTTTTCCCCCCCCCCGTACAAACCGGGTACCCGTCCCTTTCTTGCGAGGTACGCCACTTTCGGCTTCTGCGATATTCGGCTTCTCACTATATTTGCCTTCGCCGGAAATACGGTTCACGCCTCGGCCATGCAAGCCTGGCGGCTTGCACC
The DNA here is from genome assembly GCA_017694935.1 of Candidatus Merdivivens pullistercoris. GTDB lineage: Bacteria > Bacteroidota > Bacteroidia > Bacteroidales > UBA932 > Merdivivens > Merdivivens pullistercoris. Next base: position 6,006 of record JADIME010000025.1, on the reverse strand, counting down.
GCCTGTTCCGCCCGTCGTGTCCGTGAGTCCGAGGCCTCCCGGCTCCTCCGCTCGAAACATGCCAATGCAAATTTATTTGCATTGCTCTCGGCTTCCGTGTATATTTGCACGGCAAATGGAAAGTTTAACATTAAACGACAAAAACATAAAAGATTATGAACGTTCCTAAGGAATTGAAATTCACAAAAGACCATGAGTGGGTCAAAGTAGACGGTAACATCGCAGTAGTAGGAATTACCGATTATGCACAAAGCGAATTGGGCGAAATCGTTTTCGTAGACGTACAGACTGAAGGTGAGGACCTTGGCAAAGAAGAAAGCCTCGGTGCAATCGAAGCTGTAAAAACCGTAGCCGACATCTTTATGCCTGTTTCGGGAAAAATCGTAGAGTTCAACAAAGAACTTGAAGGTGCTCCACAGCTGGTAAATCAGGATCCATACGGGAAAGGATGGATTGTAAGGGTTGAAATGTCTGATCCGTCAGAAGTCAATGAACTTTTGGACGCTGAAGCATACACAGCACTTATCTGACAGGTATTCATACTATCTGGTAATTTCAAAGGGGTGGCTTCGGTTGCCCCTTTTGTTTTGGGCAGAAAGTATGCCCGACCGAATGTCGTAATATATTGTAAATCAAAGAAAGATTGGGAAATGTGCGAAAATCGCCGTTGATAGGCAATCGAGAGACAATCCGCCTGTGATCGAGATTTTCGCAGCAGAACTTGTGTAAAACAAAATTTGCTGGAGCAACTGGATTTGATTGCTGTATCGTAACTTATTAGTAATGTGTATGTTACCGCGCGATGACGATTTTCGGTTGCTCCAGCAGCTGTGTTAAAACATGCCTGCTGGAGCATGCCGACTTAACTCTGAACCACGCGAGGGATTGATTTACAGTCTTTTGCGTAAAACCGACAATTTGCGACTGCTCCAGCAATTTTCATAAATAGCTCCTGCACGGGCAACATAAAACACAAGACTGTGTCCTCGGTCATACTGATCCGACAGGCGTACATTTGTCTTCTTTGGGGGTGGAGATGTGAATCGATTTGCCGTGAAACCGTAGCACTTTCTCCCAGGGGAGGAATCGCGCTCTCGGCTCTACGGCCATTCTGCCTGCATTCCTCGCCCGTCCTTTCCGGGAAAGTGAACCTCATTTGCCGCGAAACCGTAGCACTTTCCCCCCCCCCCCGGTACAAACCGGGCACCCGTCCCCTCCTTGCGAGGCACGCCATGCCCCTCCCGGCTTCTGCGATATTTGCCCTGCCGGGCAGAAATACGGTTCACGCCTCGGTAATGCAAGCCCGACGGCTTGCATCACATGTTTTGCCCGTCGTATCTGTGAGCCCGAGGCCTCCCGGCTTCTCCGGATGAAACATGCCAATGCAAGTTCATTTGCATTGCTCCCGGCTTCTGCGTATATTTGCCTTCAGCAGAAATACTGCCTGCGCCTCGGCAGAACAAATTTATTTGTTCTGCTCTCGGCTTCTGTGTATTTTTGCATTTTGTTTCATTTGGGGAAGCAAAGTTTTTGGATATGTTCAATGTGAATGACATAAGAGCCTGCTTTCCGGCTTTGTCCGGGAAGGTTTACGGGAAACCGTTAGTGTATTTCGACAATGCGGCTACTTCACAGAGACCCCGGACAGTACTTGAAGCGGCGGACAGACTTTCCGTAGTGTCCAATGCGAACATACACAGGGCTGTACACCGCATGGCCGATGATGCTACGCAGGCATACGAGGCTGCACGCGAAGCTGTACGTGATTTTATCGGAGCGGATTCGACCGGGGAGATTGTTTTTACCTCCGGGGCGACGGCGGCAATGAACCTTGCAGCGTTTTCGTTTTGCGAGCGTTTTGTTTCCGAGGGGGACGTGATTGTAGTGTCCGCCGTGGAGCATCATTCAAACATAGTCCCTTGGCAACTGGCTGCCGGGCGCAAGGGGGCTTCGCTCCGTGTGATCCCAGTAAATGATGACGGGACACTTGATCTGGTCGATTTGGACAGATTGCTTGACGGGCCTGTGCGTATTGTGGCGGTAGCGCAAATCTCGAATGTGCTCGGTATCCGCAATCCGGTCGAAAAGATTGTCAGGGCCGCACATGAACGTTCCATACCCGTACTTGTGGACGGTGCGCAAGGCATAGTACACGAAAAGACCGATGTGAAAAAACTCGGCTGTGATTTTTATGCGTTTTCCGGACATAAGATATACGCCGCTACGGGTACGGGCATATTGTACGGCAGGCGTGAACTTTTGGAAGAGATGCCGCCTTATATGGGAGGAGGGGAGATGGTAGGGCGTGTCACTTTCGGAAAAACCACATACGCGCCGCTGCCTTTGAAATTCGAGGCGGGCACCCCGAATTTTATCGGTCAGGCTACTTTCGTACCGGCCCTTGAATTTGCAGGGAAGATGTTCGCCCCCGATGCTGTGGAACATACGGACAATCTGGCATCCTATATGTACGACAGGCTTGTCTCCCATCCGGGCATAAAGCTGTTCGGTGAGTGCCGTGAAGGAAGGATACCGTTGTTCTCGTTTACAGTCGATGGTGTCCACCACGAGGATCTTGCCCTTGTACTGGACAAGATGGGGATAGCGGTAAGGTCGGGACAGCTTTGCGCCGAGCCGCTGATGGACCGTTTCGGTGTTACAGGCATGGTCAGGGCATCGCTTTTGCCGTATAACACTGTAGAAGAAATAGATTATTTTATGGATTCCCTCGACAGGGCCATAAAAATGTTGAAATAGTATATTTGGAAAATGTCAGAGCAGTCAAGGAAAACAGAAAGCGAAATAATAGAAGAATTCGGTTATTTCGATGAGTGGTTGGATAAATATGAATATCTTATAGAACTCGGCAAGTCACTCCCTGCCATGGACGAGGGTGCAAAGACCGACGACAGGCTTATCAAAGGATGCCAGTCGCGGGTATGGTTGGATTACCGTTATGAGGACGGAAAACTGTATTTTACAGCCGACAGCGATGCGATTATTACGAAAGGCATCATATCTTTGCTCATAAAAGTATGTTCAGGGGAAACGCCCGAGGACCTGGCCGGATATGATTTCGGATTTATCGGGAAAATAGGTCTGAAGGACAACCTTTCCCCGACGAGGGCAAACGGCCTTGTGTCAATGATTGCCCGTATCAGGGAAATAGCGATAGAAGCCGTTTCCGGCAAAATAGGAGATTGCCGGGCAAAGGCGGAGGAAGAAAAATGAATTTGGAAAGAGACATAGTAAGGGCCTTGAGGCAGGTTTACGATCCGGATATTCCGGTAAATGTATATGACCTGGGGCTGATATATGAGATAAAGGTTGATGAGGAACACAATGTTTATGTCAAGATGACATTGACTTCCCCGACCTGTCCCATTGCCGATACCATCATAGCGGAGGTGGAATCTGCCGTGAGGGACGTTCCCGGCGTCGTGGATGTGAAAATCGACCTTGTATTCGAACCCCAGTGGGGAAAAGAAATGATGAGCGACGAGGCCTTGGCTGAACTCGGATTGTTGTAGCCGGCCGGTAGTTAGTGATGAATAGGAGGTACAGGTATGCTGTTTGACGACAATCGCAATCCCGTCGTGTTTTCATTGGGAAGCGACATGGGGGACAGGAAAGGCAACTTGGAACGTGCCTGCAAGATGCTGGAACAGGAGATTTATTATTCTGCATTGTTCGAGCAGCAGTTGGCACGCTATGTCCCTTTCGACATGGGCATACATGTGGACCGTCCTCCTGTGCTCAAGTCCGGGATTTATGAGTATCCTGCATGGCCTGCAGGTTCCGGACTTCCGGATTTTCTGAACATGGCGCTTGTCCTGCTCAGTGACAAGGCTCCGGAAGACCTGCTCGTAATCGCGAAAGACATAGAACAGAAACTCGGCCGGGACATGGAACCTCCTGTTTACGACGGGGAGGGGAACAGGATTTACAGGCCGCGCCCTATAGACATAGACATAGTGTTCTATGGCGGGCTCGTCTATCATGGTGATAACCTTGACATTCCGCATCCGTTATGCAGGCAGAGGCGTTTTGTCCTTGAGCCGATAGCGGAAATCGTTCCGGAATATATCGATCCGGTTTCGGGGAAAACGGTTAAAGAACTGTTGGAGGAAATATTATAAAATTTTAGATATGACACAAGAAGAACTTTTCAAGAAACTTGTCGCTCACTGCAAGGAATACGGATTCATTTTCCCTTCGAGCGAGATTTATGACGGACTCGGGGCTGTGTATGACTACGGGCAGAACGGAGTGGAGTTGAAAAACAACATAAAAAGATATTGGTGGGATTTCATGGTCAAGCTGCATGAAAACATTGTAGGCATCGATGCCGCAATCTTCATGCACCCGAAGACATGGGAGGCTTCCGGCCATGTCGGGGCTTTCAACGATCCTCTTATCGACAACAAGGACTCCAAGAAAAGATACCGTGCCGATGTGCTTGTCGAGGATTATATTGGAAAATTGGAGGAGAAAATCGCCAAGGATGTCGAAAAGGGACGTAAGAAATTCGGAGACGCTTTCAATGAAGAACAGTTCCGCGCCACGAATCCGAATGTGCTCCGCAATCAGGCCAAGATAGACACCGTGCGCGGCCGCCTTACAGAGGCATTGAATGCCAACGACCTTGTCGCTTTGAGGCAACTGATACTCGACTGTGAGATAGCCTGCCCTGTATCCGGTACCAAGAACTGGACCGAAGTCCGCCAGTTCAATCTGATGTTTTCCACCCAGATAGGCTCCGTCGCCGAAGGGGCAAGTACCATTTATCTCCGTCCTGAGACGGCGCAGGGCATCTTCGTTAATTTCCTCAACGTCTATAAGACGGGGCGCATGAAGCTTCCTTTCGGCATAGCCCAGATAGGCAAGGCTTTCCGCAATGAGATAGTGGCAAGGCAGTTCATTTTCCGCATGAGGGAATTCGAGCAGATGGAAATGCAGTTCTTCGTCCGCCCGGGAGAAGAGATGAAATGGTTTTCATACTGGAAAGAGATGCGCATGAAATGGCACCGTGCCCTGGGCTTCGGGGATGACAATTACAGGTTCCACGACCATGAAAAACTCGCCCATTATGCCAATGCGGCTACCGACATAGAGTTCAACTTCCCGTTCGGTTTCAAGGAAGTCGAGGGCATTCATTCCCGTACGGATTTCGATTTGAGCAACCATCAGAGGGTTTCGGGCAAAAAACTTCAATACTTCGATCCCGACACAAATGAAAGTTATGTCCCATACGTTGTGGAGACATCGATAGGGGTGGACAGGATGGTGCTTCAGGTATTGTCCGCGGCATATTGCGAGGAGCAGCTTGAAAACGGGGAAATGCGCGACGTGCTCCGTATCCCTGCCGCACTTGCACCGGTCAAGGCTGCCATACTTCCGCTGATCAAGAAGGACGGCCTTCCTGAGCAGGCGCAGAAGATAGTCGATGATCTTAAATATGACTTCAACGTGGTTTACGATGAGAAGGACTCTATCGGCAAGAGGTACCGCCGTCAGGATGCAATCGGAACACCTCTGTGTATAACCATAGACCATGACACCTTGCAGGACGGTTGCGTAACGGTACGTTACAGGGATACCATGCGTCAGGACCGCGTTCCGGTTTCCGGTCTGCACGCCCTTGTCGAGAAAGAGGCCGGCTTCAAGGAGCTTTACAAAAAGATAGGGCTGTAAGCCATAGGGTTCCTGCCTTTGTGACGGATTGTCCGTGTCCAGTGCAGGATTGCTTGATAGAGAAGAAAGAAAGCGTGCCCGCTTGTGCAGGGATTAATTTCAAAGCGAATGTTTTGTTTAGTTTTGGTTTCAAGACTGTATGAATACAAAAAAGCAAAGCGGGCACGCGTTTTCCGAAATGTTTAGAAGCTGTTTAAAATTTTTTCAAAAGTTCTTTGTGGCATCATTCCGGCACGTTTTCGCCATTTTTATCGTAAAATAGCGCTGCTATTCTCCTCAAAAAACGACAAAAACCTGCGCGGAAGCTTGCCT
>JADIME010000024.1 GCA_017694935.1 Candidatus Merdivivens pullistercoris | reverse complement strand
GAGATGTGTATAAGAGACAGGTGCGTGATAGGGAGGGGCAATCCGGTCAGACCCGTGGGACTTATAGCTTCGGCGTTCCGCCCATCTGACGATGCCACGACTTTCGAGTTCCTTGTGCCTTCCAATTTCATGGCCGTGTCATCCCTCAGGAAGGCGGCTGAAATACTTGAAGATGTGAACGGCGAGACAGGACTTGCCTCCGAGTGCAGGGCTCTTGCGGACGAGGTGGAAACAGCCCTTTATGAACACGCCGTGGCTGACCATCCGGTTTTCGGAAAGATTTTCGCTTTCGAGGTGGACGGTTTCGGAAACAAATACCTGATGGACGATGCCAATGTGCCTTCCCTGCTGTCAATGGCTTATCTTGGGGATGTGGAGAGGGACAACCCGATATATGAAAATACCCGCCGTTTCGTGCTGAGCGAATACAACCCGTATTTTTTCAAGGGCCGTTGCGGGGAGGGCATAGGCAGCCCGCATATCGGCGCGGAGGTTATATGGCCGATGAGTATCATGATGAGGGCTTTCACTTCCACCGACGACGCCGAAATAGCGGATTGCATCAGGATGCTGATGATTACGGATGCCGGTACGGGTTTCATGCATGAATCTTTCCATAAAGACGATGCCTCGGAGTTTACCCGGGAGTGGTTCGCATGGCAGAACGGCCTGTTCGGGGAATTGATAGTCAAACTTGTAAATGACGGGAAAATAGATTTGCTTAATTCGATAAAGTAAGTGACATGAGACGCCTTATCCTTATATTCGCATTTTCTTCGGTCTGCATTATCGCGGCCTTCGCCATCCTTTTCGGGTCCTATTCTTCAAAAGAGGATGTCCGGTTGGTGTCTTCGCCTGAACAATACGTAACCACGCTTGTCGGGACACTTTCGGAATATGCTTTTTCCACGGGAAACACTTATCCGGCAATAGCCCTTCCCTGGGGCATGAACTTCTGGACACCCCAGACAGGCAGGATGGGGGACGGATGGACTTACCGTTATGACGCTCACCTGATCCGCGGATTCAAGCAGACTCACCAGCCGTCGCCCTGGATCAATGATTACGGGCAATTTTCCATAATGCCTTTAAAAGACCGTTACGGATTTACGGAAGACGACAGGGCAAGCTGGTTTTCGCATAAGACCGAAGAGGCGAGGCCTTACTATTATAAGGTGTATCTCGCCGACCATGATGTCACCGCCGAGGTCGCCCCTACGGAAAGGGCCGCCGTGTTGAGGTTTACTTATCCGGACAGCGAGCATTCCGGCTTTGTAGTGGATGCCTTTGACGGGGGGTCGTATATAAAAGTGCTTCCGGATATGAAGACGATTGTCGGCTATACTGTGAAGAACAGCGGCGGCGTTCCTGAAAATTTCCGCAACTGGTTCGTGGTAAAGTCTTCCGTCCCTTTTGAAGAAGTTTCTATCTACGACGGGGACACTCCGGTCAATGGCACAGACGCTTCCGGAGATCACATGCTTGCGGTGGCCGGCTTCAGGACGGACAGGGGCGATACGGTTCTCCTTGGTACGGCTTCTTCGTTTATTTCCCTGGAACAGGCTATGCTGAATCTTGAAGAACTCGGCGATAATGGTTTCGAGGCTGTAAAAGAAGCTGCCGCAAGCCGTTGGAGAGATGTGCTTTCGCGGATAAGTGTAGGCGGGGGTACGGAAGAACAGTACAGGACATTCTATTCGTGTCTTTACCGTTCACTGCTGTTCCCGAGGAAGTTCTACGAAATGGATGCTACCGGTACGCCTGTACATTACAGTCCGTACAATGGCGAGATATGCGAGGGTTATATGTACACGGATACAGGATTCTGGGATACTTTCAGGGCTTTGTTCCCTCTGCTGAACCTTGTTTATCCTTCCGTTAATGCGGAGATACAGGAAGGTCTTGCCAACGCGTTCGAGGAGAGCGGTTTTCTTCCTGAATGGGCAAGCCCGGGACATCGCGGCTGCATGATAGGCAACAATTCGGCATCGGTTGTGGCCGATGCCGCGTTGAAAGGCGTAAATGATGATGAACTCGAAACTCTTTATCAGGCCTTGCTTTACGATGCATCGCACGTGCATCCCCGGGTAAGTTCCACGGGACGTTTGGGACATGAGTATTATGACTCTCTCGGTTATGTCCCGTACGGTGCGGGCATTAATGAAAGTGTCGCCCGTACTCTCGAATATGCGTACGCCGACTGGTGCATATTCCGGATGGGGCAGAAACTCGGAAAGCCGGAGGCGGAACTGGAAAAATTCCGCAAGGGAGCCTTGAATTACAGGAACCTGTTCGATCCGTCCACCAAACTGATGAGGGCGCGGACTGTTGAAGGCCGGTTTGTCGAACCTTTCAGCCCGTACAAATGGGGGGATGCCTATACCGAGGGTAACGCATGGCATTATACATGGTCTGTCTTCCATGATATCGAAGGGCTGATCGGGCTGATGGGAGGCAGGCAGGATTTTGTGAAGATGCTCGATTCTCTGTTCGTAGTGCCACCGGTTTATGACGATAGCTATTATGGGGTGAGGATACATGAAATCACGGAGATGCAGGTTGCCGACATGGGCAATTACGCCCACGGGAACCAGCCTGCACAGCATGTGGTATATCTGTACGATTATGCCGGACAGCCATGGAAAACACAGTATTGGGCGCGTGAGGTTATGGACAGGCTTTATTCGGCCGCTCCGGACGGTTATTGCGGCGATGAAGACAACGGGCAGACTTCGGCATGGTATGTGCTGTCTTCACTCGGCTTCTATCCGGTCTGTCCCGCTTCGGACGAGTATGCCGTCGGTTCCCCTCTGTTCCGGAAAGCCGTGATAACTCTCGAAAACGGGAACGAAATAGTGATGGATGCGGAAAACAATGCCCCGGACAGGAGGTATATCTCGGATATGTTCCTGAACGGGAAGGAATACGGGGACAATTTCCTGCTGTATGACGATTTGGTTTCGGGCGCGGAACTGCGTTTTGAAATGTCTTCCGAGCCGGACACTTTGCGCGGCACAGCTCCGGAAAACGCTCCGTATTCGTTTAGTATGAATAATTTATAGATTTATTATGTCCAAATATCAATCAGACAAGCGTACAGTGCTGACCCTTGATGCCGGCGGTACGAACATGGTTTTCGGGGCGATGCAGGGCAATGAATTCATTGCTTCCCCAGTGACGCTCCCTTCCAATGCAGACAATCTCGATCTGTGCCTTGAAACGATGGTGAAAGGTTTTAAGGAAGTCATTTTAGGCTGTGTTTCCGCTCCGGTCGCCATAAGTTTCGCCTTCCCCGGCCCGGCGGATTATCCTGACGGGATTATCGGAGGCTATCTGCCTAATTTCCCTTCATTCCGCGACGGGGTCGCTCTCGGGCCTTTTCTTGAAAATGTTTTCGGTGTTCCGGTTTTCATAAACAATGACGGGGATCTGTTTGCTTACGGCGAGGCTCTCGGCGGGGTACTCCCGCAAATCAACACGCGCCTTGAAAAGGCCGGCAGCGCAAAGCGTTTCAAGAACCTGATAGGCTATACCTTCGGAACAGGACTGGGGATAGGGACGGTAATCGGCGGGCGTCTGAACAGGGGGGACAATTCCTGTGTGGAGACTTTCTGTCTCCCGGATATGGAAAACAAAGACACAATCGTGGAGGACTATGCTTCGATAAGGGCGATAATCCGGTATTATAAGGACTTTTCCGGCGTTGATGACTGCGATCTGTCCCCGAAAGACATTTTCGATATTGCAGAAGGCGTCTGTGACGGAGACCGTATCGCCGCCGCGAATGCTTTCAGGCGTTTCGGTACTGTCGTCGGCGGCGTGATTTCGACAGCGGTCACATTGATGGACGGTCTGGTGGTTTTAGGGGGAGGGCTTACGGCGGCCGCCAAGTATTTCATGCCGGCCCTTTTGGAGGAAATGCGGGGGAAGATACGTACTCTTTCCGGGGATGAATTGGGGCGTTTGCAGATGGAAGTATTCAATCTTGATGAACCGGAACAGTTTGCAAGATTCGCGGCCGGGGCGAGCCGTCGTCTCAAAGTTTACGGTACGGAAGATACTGTCATATACGACCCGATGAAACGTACCGGAGTGGCTGTCTCTAAATTGGGCGCAAGCAAGGCAATATCCGTCGGGGCGTACAATTTCGCTCTTTCGCAATTGGATGGGGAATAAGGCCATGGGTGATTGCAATACAGGATTGTACCCGTTGAAGTTCGCGCCGATTTTCAAACAGATGATCTGGGGCAGCGAGAGCTGGGGCCTGTCGGGAGTGCCCGGTTCCGAATCGGTCGTTTCGAACGGTGCCTTGCACGGGCGTAAGATCCCGGACATAGTGCATGAATACAAAGGGCTGCTGGTGGGGGAGAAGAACTATCTCCGTTTCGGGGACGAATTTCCTTTGTTGATAAAGTTCATAGACGCTTCCCTTGATTTGTCGGTGCAGGTGCATCCGAATGACGAGCTGGCATTGAAGCGTCATGGAAAAAGGGGGAAATCCGAAATGTGGTATGTCACCGGCGCATTGCCGGGGGCGCGCCTCCATGCGGGTTTTGCGAGAAATATTTCTCCCGATGAATATGAGCGCAAAGTCGAGGACGGCACTATTGCCGACGCGCTTGCCGAATACAGCGTGTCCGAAGGGGATGTGTTTTATTTGCCGGCAGGCAGGGTGCATAATCTCGGTGCAGGGACAAGTGTCGCCGAGATACAGGAGACCTCGGACATTACATACAGGATTTTTGATTTCAACCGTCTGGGGCTTGACGGCAAACCGCGTGAATTGCACACAGCCTTGGCAAAGGATGCCATAGACTTTACAGTCTTGCGGGATTACAGGACGCATTACAGGCCGGTCATGAATACCGGTGTGACGCTTGTCAGGTGCCCGCATTTTACTACCGAACTTTATGACCTCGACGAGCCGGTAGACAAAGACATACGGGCTTTGGACTCGTTCCTTGTCGCGATGTGTACGGAAGGAGAGGGTACACTGTCGGATTCGCACGGCAACACTGTCGGCATCCGTAGCGGCGAGACCGTGCTGCTGCCGGCCGATTCGGGCGTGGCGGTCTTCGAGCCGGAACCGAAGGTAAAGTTGTTAGTGTCATATATTTAAGGCGGTGCGTTATAATTGCAAACTGCTGCGTTATTATCGGGATTCGGGCTAGGTCATTTACGAAAGTAAACTCCTGCCGCCCTCACCCTCAATGCCTTTCAAGCGTAACGCAGAAATTACCCTTTTGGGGCATCCTCTTTAGGCGGTTTCTGGCTTATACAGGAAAAACAGCAGCATTTCATGGATTTCCCGGGCTTCCCGTTCTTTCAGGCTTCGTACGGTGAATGTGCTTCCATTGGTGGAAAGAGTGAGGTTCACCCTATGGGAAAACCGGGTAAAGGGAGTGGATTTAAGTCGGACGACCTCGATATTGTCGTATTTTATGTAATTCCTGATGTCCGCGAATTTGCCTGAGCTGATTTCCATATGGCCTTCTTTAAGAGTGATGCCGCCCCGGCGGACAGCCATGGCTCCTTTGGCTATCGATATCGGCAGCCATATTGCCGGTATCGCCGTCCACGTATACAGACCGAGACAGCACAGGATTATTGTGGCGGAAAACAATACCAGCATGTCCGTTCTTGCCGCATGGACTGCCAGCCCTGCACCCGACTGTGCCGATATTATATTCTCCGGGCACCCATAGTCCTTTCCTATCCACCATTCAAGAAAGCGGGGAGCCGTATCGGAACCGTAAATCTTCATGTTCGCGCCCCTTTGCTCGTCGGTGGCATTGAGAGCCTGTCTCAGCACTATCGTGCTTCCGTGCAGCCGTTTTTCCAGGAAATTACGCTTCACATAGACAGTGCAGACCTTATCATGCGAGAAACGGCTGCTGTTACGGGCTATGAGGCCGCTCTCGAAAGTCAGCATGCCGCGGTCCATAATCACTTCCATGCCGGCATAACGCAGAAAGACCTTGCCTATCCAAAGCAGCATCACGACGAGGTACAGAGCCGCGGCGACGGCCACATAAGCCGAAGGCCGGAATGACAGGGCGCCGGCATGAGTGTCCACATATTCTATGAAGCGGGCCACCGCATGGTCATCGACAGTCGAAACTGTATTGTATACGGCTGCAAAGGCGGCAAAAAGTACGGCCATGCCCTGGAGGTGGTTCTGGCAGAACGCTCCCTTTATCAGATTCAGATTGCCGAAACTCATCCTCACGGCACCCCCGTCCGCCTTCTCCGTCTCCTCCGTCTCCGGATTTTTCTCGTCCGCTTCCTGTTCCTGCATCTCTACCCGGCTCAGGAGCGCTTTCCAGTCATTGTCGTCAAGGACAAGTTCTATTTCCGCCGACTTGGACGCAAGCGTGTCGAACAGTACGCCCCGCAGTTCCAGGACACGGTAAATGAATCCCCGCCTTGTCCTCATGGACTGTATCCTGCCCAACGGTATGCTGGTTGTCTTTTTGGCCAGCACCCCGTGGATAAAGATCAGGTTGCCGCCATCTACATAATATTTTTTGAAATACCAATTGACGGCGGCAGCCGCCGCCGACAAAGTCAAGTATGCCGCGGACAGGACGGCGAATATTTCCACCTTGCCTGTCAGGGTCCGGTCTGAATCGAGTATACAGAATATCGCCAGGGTAAGGAACAGCCCTGCATAATCCCGCAATGACTTTATGAGGATTATCACAAAAGCGCTCCCGCTCATGCGCCTCGGAACGGAGAAATCACTTGCTTTCATTGTCGATCCTTTCAATGAGAAGAGCCTTGATCCCGTCGGCCTTTTCCTTTGTCAGCCCCGGGATCGTGGTTTCCGCCAGAAACTGTGCCCCGTTTACAATGTCCACGGCGTAGAGTCCGAACATCCGAGTTACCGGGGTCTGCCGGACACTTACCTGCTGGACTTTGCAGAACGGAATGGTGACGGTTTTCGGGAAGATGATTCCCGAACGGTAGGTGATGTCATGTTCACGGATGGCGAATCCTTTGTATGCGTATGCTTTGGGCAGAAACAGCATATTGACGGCGGCGGCAGCCAGCAGGACGGATTCGGCGCAAATGATGATTGCATTCCTGCCGGCGGGATCTTCTGTTATAAAAAGCAGAAAAACCGGAAGCAGCATCAGCCCGATATATGCCATCGCCGTCTTGACAAACTGGACTTTGAGGTACCTTCTCTCCAATGGAACATATGTAAGATTCTCTACTCTGTCAATATTTTCCGGACACCATTGCCTGTTTGTCATAAGTCGTTTACCTGTTTTTACCTGTATTTACCTGTTCTGTTTTCCTTCCTCGTCTATCACCTGCATGAAGATTTTTTCCAGCAGATCCTTGTCGAGTTCGGACTGTTTGCCGAGTTCCTTGTAAAGGCTGTTGAGGAAGTTCTTGCCTTTGAGTTCCATTACGACATAGTTGGTGTATTGCCCGGTGCTGTCGTCCTTTGCCCATCTGTCAAAAATGATGGTGGCTCCCACAAGGGTCTGTTCCACTACGATTGAACTCTTCTCGACAAGCAGGGATTTGGATTCCGAGCTGATGCTTTCCGACAAGGCCGTGGTGTATTGTTGCATGGTAGAGTTTACAGTCCTTGACAATACTGATGCAAGTTCCGTGGAGGCTTCCATTTTTGCTTTTTTCCTGGCGGCGGATTCGCTGTCGGATTTTCCTATCCCCCATGCGCGGATAAGCCCGTCGCCGCTAAGGTATTCGTTTCCGGGCATGATGAAAGTGGATACCGGGGACGCCTCGCGTTTGCGCGATGCCCCGCAGTTTGCGAGTGAAAACAAAAGTATGCCGATTACGGCAAATCTCAATATTCGTTTCATTTTATCGGTGTTTTTTTATTAATAATCCTTTGTATGTATCATATATTCAGTCTGTGATTCTTACCTTTCCAAGCATCTTCGGCAACTCTCTGTTCACCCGTTTCATTACTTCGCGTATGCCTTGCGCCACGGTGCTTTCGTAAGACTTGTGTACGGGAGCCAGCACTTTTACCCTGTCAAGGGAGTAATTCAAGAGCATGTCGGTAGTATAATTGTTGTAAATCTTCAGAGTGAGCGAGCAATAGCAGGTGTTTAGGTCATAGTTCCCTCCGCTGACAGTTTCCCCGACTTCCAAAACAGTCGAAAGTTCGGCAAAGCACTGTGCCGCATCCGGGTCTTCCGTCAGAGTGAAATAGTTGTTGGCAAGCAGGCTCCGAATCTGCTTTTCTATGCCTTCCAGATCGTTGTTTTCGACGTGGAGATAGAGCGATGCCGGGGAGCTTTTAAGAACCACGGTAATTTTTGCAGACGGCCACGCCTGTCTTTCAAGAAGTTCCCTGTATACTTCCGGAAGCATGTCCAGAAATGCGTCGTCGATGGTTATACGTATTTCCTGAACGTCTTCCTTGGAGGTGATGTTCGTAATGTAGAACTCGGCTGTTCCGTTGTAATCAGTCTCCGAAGGAGGGGTTACAGTACCGCTCCCCACCGTGAATGCGGCTTTCAGTCTGATGTTGGGTATCACGTTGCCGTCTTTCGAAAGGCAGCCGGCAATCGGTTCACTGACTGCCTTGAAAGGCTCGCCTTCCACCTGCACGGCATTTGTCGTAATTACCATGCCGCTGAACACATTGATATATGAATCATATAGTTCCACCGGTATGTTCACCCCGTCCCGTATCAGATCCATGAACATCCACGGTTCCACGGCCTTGAGGCCTTCACCGTACAGTACGGCAGCCTGCGTGAGGTTCATCGCCTTTTCGGCGGCCTTCCCTTTCTCAAGATAGTCGAGTCCGGTAGCTATCGCGGCTTCCCTTTTCTTCTCGGCATTGCGCCGGAAAGTCTTCTTGTCCAATGTATAGTATACATAATAGGTATTTCCCGATGTGTGACTTTCTTTCAGTTCATGGCCTTCGAGCCAGGCTGTCGCATTGCTGTTTATGCGGTCCTCGAACATCTCGCGTGCGTGCCCGTCCACATCGACCTGATGGAAAAATGAGTTGGATTCCACCTTCGTCGCGATTTGCGAGGCTATGTCGGACAAAGCGTTCTCAGTGGCAATCCGCATATAGTCATCTTCCGTAAGGGATGCCTGTCCGATACCGATATATGCATCGTCCGAAACGGGATGCGTGGTAACCCACTCCGGAACCTGCGCTCCGGAGCGGAATATTGTAAACAGTACGGCCGTTATTATTAAAAATGATTTTCGCATGTCGGTTTTATTAAAAATTTAAACAGCTTCTAATAAAGCGTTATCCTAAAAATCAAAGTTCCAGTATCAGGAAAATCGTGTTTCCCTCAATGCGTTGCGATGAGTAGACCCCCTGTTCTTCCAAAGCGGTCCTGAGACGTCCGGCAAATTTGTCCGGGGTCATCTTGTAGCCGTTCTCGTCCTGTAACGGCAGTATCACGTAATCGAATATGGCCTTTTCGTCCACAATGCCCTGCAGGTGGTATTCGCCTTTTTCCGAATTACGGTCCAGCCAGTCCTGGATAATATCCATCACCCTCCGTCCGTCGTCCCCGCGTGCATCGCTTATGGAGTTGTATGACATGCCGCTGAGCGAGATTTGCAGTGATGCGCGTGTCGGTCTGGTGAAGTTGTCGATGATCTGTTCAAGGAATCCGGGCAGATTGTCCTTGACGGCGTATGAGCAGAGTATGTCCGTGTCGTTTGTGCGGAAACGGTTTGTCCATCCGTCCTGCGATGCCCAGATGGTCCCGCTTGCGGTTTCGTATGCCTTCATGATCAGGGATACCCTTGCGTCCTCGTCGGTAACGTCTTTCAGGAGATCCACTGTTACATATACATCGGCTCCCGATGATTCCAGAAGCTGTTTGTCGTTGGAGTCGGCTGTCCCGGCGTTTTCTTCATACTGGGCATTGCGTTTTGCCCTGTCGAGCCGCGCCTGAAGGTCGATTGTCTTGATCCCGCAGTCTTCGAAACCGCGCTGTACCGCGCTAACCGCTATGCGTTTGTCGTAATCGTTTTCCAGTATCGCCTGATAGCTTTCTCCTTCCTTTTTGTAAGGAACCACGATTATGGTAGGGTTGGGGAGTTTTATCTCCGGCTGTTCTGCCATCATCTCGTCATAATGCGTGTTTTTCCTGACATCGTTGATGAGTTGTCTCAGGCGCAGTGTAATCTTGAATGTACCCTGAAAATAGTTCCCGGTTTTTTTTGATTTCACGATTTCTTCCGTGCCTGTCACGTATGAAGAGTAGCGCGCCATGTCGTTGAAAAACGAATTGGTATAAGGTACATTCGGCTTTGCAACCAAAGGCTTCCCGTCTGCCACGCCTTCCACTCCCTGGAAAAACAGGGTGTAGAACAGGGACTTTATGGCATTGACCTCCACGTCTTTTTTCTTTTCACCCATGCCGGCGGACGTGAATACCCCCTGTGTCCCGTTGTCCGATTCGAGCGAGACTATTTGAAGGTATTCTTGCCCGTATGAGGCGGCCGGGAGGAAAAACAGCGGGATAAATAACAGTATGTTTAGGAATTTTTTCATTTTGTCACATTTAAAACAGGATTAGAATCCGAATTTGTCCATTTCCCCGAGGATGTCGGTCTTTGCCGCGGCCTTGATCCTGATAGGCTGTTCATTCTGCGATTGCTCGTCCAGGGCGGAATAATTTTCCATGGCCGAATATATTTCTTTCTGCCCTTTGGTTACTTTGCAGCGTGAAATCGCGTTGCTTACGACCTCCTCTACCTTCAACTTGCCGACTTCGCTGTAGGTGACCTGTCCTATTACGACTTTCGGGACGAGGACCATAAAAATGTCCCCGGCCTTGATGCCTTGTCCGCTTCCGAGATTTATGTAGCAGGATATCATCTTGTCTTTTTTAACTTCGTAGTCCATCGGTATGATCATGCCGTCGAGAGGGAAAAATTCTATGATGAATCCTTCTATGTCCTTTTCAATGTTCTTTACGGCATTGGCGGTCGCTCCTTCCGGGGAGGAAGACGAAGCCCATGCACCGCTGATCAGTCCGTCGTTTGTGTCGAATTTCTTGGTGGCGATGGTCGTGGATGTGGCGACTTCGGCCACGCTTATGGAATAGCTCATCACGCAGGAGTAGCTCAGGGAGCCGTTGTCAAGCCTTGTGGATTGCACGGCGCATTTGATGATATTTCCGGACATTACATACTTGCATCCTGCCGCCATGAGTATTTCATTGCGGGTGTTGGCATCGTGCATGGCCACCTCCGAGGAGCGCCTCTGGATTTCCTGGGAGAGAGCGGACTCCATGTCCGACGTGGCAAGTTCGAAACGCTGTGTCTTGTTTATTGCATCTATGACAGCCTGCCTTATTGCGGCTGCATCCGGGCCGGAAACCCCTCCGGCGACCTCGAAATCGTTGATGTACATCCTTGGCTTGTCCTGTGCTTCGGAAGCGAATGCCGCTGCAAGTAACAATGCGGCCGATAGAATGAATTTGCGTAACATCGCTTTGATATTTTATTCGTTATTAATATTTTGTGTCCTGTCATGAGGATGCCCTCATCATAGTTTTGCCTTGGCCTGGGCGTTGCCCAGTTCGGCTGCCTTTTTGAAGT
This sequence comes from Candidatus Merdivivens pullistercoris, assembly GCA_017694935.1. Classification (GTDB taxonomy): domain Bacteria; phylum Bacteroidota; class Bacteroidia; order Bacteroidales; family UBA932; genus Merdivivens; species Merdivivens pullistercoris. The sequence continues at coordinate 5,604 of JADIME010000024.1, read as the reverse complement.
TCTTGCGGGCCATCATTGCGTTTTTCCCGACGGAGCCGCATCCTTGCTCGTAAATGACTCCCAACATGTAATATGCGTCGGCGCTTCCCGATGCGTTGAAATATTTGACGGCTTCCTTGCCTTCGCCCTTGTCGTAAGCGGCCATTCCGGCTTCGTAATTGGAGTCCTTTTCAGGCTCTGGTGCAGGCTTCTGCACCTGTTGCTTCTTTGCCGGGGCGGCCTTTTCCGGGGCTTTTTCCGTAACCTGTTTCTCAGGTGCCTCTGGCTCCGGGGAAGCGGCGGTCTGTTCAGTCCCGGCAGGGGCGGATGACGGCTTGATGTCTTTTTCTCCCTTTGGCATCAGTATGAAAACGGCGATGGCCGCTATGATTATGCAGGCTATGACCGGGATTATCCATTTGTTGTTGTTCCCTCCAGTGTCTTTCTTGCCGTTGCCGCCGCGTGGAGGCATGGGCGCGCCCCCCGTAAGGGTGCCTACCCCTTTCTGCCCGCCTTGATTGCCGGAGGCATTGCCCGTGGCCGTTGCGGGGCGTTGCGTTGCAGGGTCATGTACCGGGGACGACGGGGTTACAGCCGGCTGTACGGGTTTGGCCGCAGGCCTGTAAAGGTCGGCAAGCTCTTTTTCTATCGAAGCCTTTACGTCTTCAACGTCCAGTTCCCTTGCCTTGCTGTCCATCATCTGCCTTCCTGCTATGCCGATGTTGCCGTTGGTCGTAAGCAGCAGTTGCTGGAATGCCACCCTGTATTCGTTAATGGCCTTTTTCTCGCATTCGATACAGCGGTTCTTGTTCTTTACCTTGCAGTCGAAACATATCTGTTTGCCGCATTTGGGGCATTTTGCATGTCTGTCCCCGAAAGGATTTCCGCACACTTCGCAATACTCGGACTTTTCTTTTCCTCCCATCACGATGGTCGTATTGTGATTGACTGTGGATGAGTTGTCCACATTGGACGTATTTACGCTCGTGCTGCTTGTCGATGTCGTGGTCGATACCGAGTTGGAAGTATTGCTTATGCCTCCGGTGGCATTGATCCTCGCCCCTTTGCCGATGAACTGGCTTTCCGCTTCTTTTGTCTGTTCTTTCGCAGGTGCGGTCCGCTCTCCTGGGCAGTCGTCCTGTCCTGTGACAGGTCCGGCCTGCATGTTGGTGTCTTCGCCGAGATCGGCTCCGCAATCATGGCAGAAACGTTCGTTTTCGTTTACCTTGGTGCCGCATTCAGGACAAAATCTTTCTGTACTCATGATAATAGTGTTTTTTGTGTTCCTTATTCTTCGTCATTGCTGTCTTCCGGGATTTCAACGGGTCCCGTCCCGCCATCGTCCGTGGAGGCGCTGATTTCGTCCCCGTTTCCGAGGACGACGGATTCTACGAGAAAATTGTCGGTCTCTTCTTCGTATTCTCCCGTAACCCCGGCTTCCATCCCGTCGAAAGGATGGAAAAACGGATCTCCGTATGGGAGCCTGCCTGCACGGTAGAGTCTGTATGTCTTTCCTCCGCTGTCGGTAAGAAAGGCTCTGTACCCCTCGGATTTTGACCCCGGGTCGCTGAGCCTGTATGTGATTGTTCCGTATATTGTCATGTCTTCAAACGTTTAAAGTCATTAAATGCCGTGGCCGCAGTTCTGGCAGAATTTTGCTCCGGGCTCAAGTTCTTCTCCGCATTCCGGGCAGGTTCCTGCCGCCTGTCTGGAAGCGGGCTTCGGAGTGCGTGTCGTGTAATCCAATGCCCTGTCGTAAGCGGTATCCATCCTGTTTTCCTGTCGCCGGATGCGTTCGTCCTGTTCCCTGAGCTGCCTTTCGCGCTCGGCTTCTTTCTGTGCCTGAAGGCCTCCTGTCATTGCCATCATATCCCTCATCAGACTGTACATCTGCTGCTGGTTGAACCGGTGTTCTTCATCGCGGGCGGCGCGTTCGGCGGCCAGCCGTGCCTCGTCCTCGCGTTTTTGCTCGGCAAGCATCCTCTGTGTCTCCCTTAAATGGTCTGCATTGTTTTTGCTTTCGGCGTATGCCTTCGCGTTTTCACCTCCGGTCAATGCCCATACCTTTTCTTCGGAAAGATCCTCGGCCCTGTCCCATTTCATCTTTTCAATGTCCGCGTCATGGGCGAGCCTTGCCTTTTCCATGTCGGCTTCGTGGCGGCGTTCGTTCTCTCGTCTTTGTTCTTCGGCATTCTGCATTGCGAGGAACTGGCGGAACTGTGCCTCGTCGTCTTCGCGTTCCATGTCACGACGGCGTTTCTCGTCATTGAAATCCATGTCGCGCCTTCGTTGTTCGAGATCGAGGCCGGTTTCGGCCGCTTTCCGCTGCTGTTCGAGTTCTTTATAGAAGCGGATGTCCTTGTATTCATCGCGCATTCCCTCTATTTCAAGCTCTTTCCTGACAATCGCGGCTGCTTTTTCGGCTTCGCCTTCCATGCGTACGCGTTCGAATTCAATACCGTCGCGGAGTTGCATCATCCGCAAGGCCATTCCGCGCTTATAGGTGCCGGCGGCTATGCTGTCTTTAAGTTCCTGCACTTCGTTCTTCTTTATCAGGCCGCTTTTTTCGATTTCCATCAGTGCGGCTTCCCTTTCGGCGTCGTTGCGTGCCTCTCTTATGATACGCTCGTTTTTCAGAAGCGACTTGAATTTTTCGATTTCCTCTTCATGCAGGAGCCTGTCTTTGTTTATTTCGTCCAAGCGTTTGTCGAATTCAAGTCCGGAAGAGGCTTCGCCGAGCAGTTGTGCGTTTTGTGCGTCTGACAGCCGGTTCTTGAACTCATTTGTGCGGATCAGGTAGTCGAGTTCGCTTTCTGAAAGGTAAAGTTCGCGGCTTAGCGCCCTGAAACGCTCTATGTCTTCGTTGGAAGAGGAGATCTCTACAATCCTGATTATGGATATGCCGAAAAACGTCTGCCGCGCGGCTTCGTTGAGTTTCTCTTTTATGATGGCGCACATCTCTTTTGGAAGCCTTGTCGTCTTTATTTCGGCATCGTAAAGCGCATCCTGTACGGTATTGCGGACGGTGTCGTTGATCTCGGCGATTATGTGCGTGGTGTTGAGTTGTTTTCTGTCAGTAAGATAATGCAATATGAAAAGCTCCTCGTCGGTTATCCTGAAATAGGCATTGACTCCCAAATCGATGTCGATGTATTTGGTCTGGATTTTCATCGGAGTGAAATCCTTATAATCGTCAGGATTCTGTTTCCTTGCGCCGATGAGCAGAGGGAAGGCTTTGTTTAAAAGGATTATTACGGAAAATGCGGCCCCGCGCCTTGCGTTTTCAAGGATGGCCTGTTGCTGCTGTAAATAAAGTTGCTCTTCAGGAGAATTTTCCTGCTCCCTTTTGCGGTTGCGGAACAGGTTGATGATGAAACCCCATCCTTTTTTGACGGATTCCGTTGCTGGCCGGCGGTCCGCCGTTTTGGCAAAATCGTATGTGCCGCCGTTTATCGTGGCGATCGTTCGGCCGTTGGAACGGATGTAGGCGGTAGTGCCCTCCGGGATAATGATGCCGTTCAGCTCGTTGTACGAGTCAAACTCGGCTTCGTCGATTACGCGGGCAACCTGTCCGGGCTGGATGTTCCAATATATGCGACCCCTGACATTGTTCATGTCCTGGGACAGGGGTTCTCTGTTTTCGGCCTTAGGGGCGGGCGCGGCAGCGGATGTGCGTGCTGCATCGCCGGTGTCCGTTCCGGAGGCGAGCCTGTTTCCGCATGATGTGCAGAATTTCGCTCCGGGGCGGAGAGGGCTTCCGCATTTAGGGCAGGTTTGGGTTTGTTCTATTTTTTGTCCGCAGGATGTGCAGAATTTGGCTCCTTCGCGTACTTCGGCGTTGCATTTAGGACATTTCATAATATTGCGTTTTATTTTGTTGTGAATACTTTCTGTATTTTTCCGTCCGGCGCGGCGTTTACGGTATATTGCATTTCCATTCCGCCTGTGCCTGTGGATACTTTATAGTTGAACAGGATTTCTTCCTTTCCGCTCTCATATCTTAGCCTGAATACATTGTCGGGCTTTCTCGGCTCTATCGAGTAATTGGAATACAGGTACCGGGCGATTTTGTCGTGCATGTCCATGATATTGGCATCGACGGCGCTTCTGACTTGGCGGAGTATCGGGCCGGTACGGTTTTCTCCCCCGATTTTTTCAATCCTGCAAATGTCTTTTTTTGAACCCTTGGGGGCAAGCGGGGCTTTTCCGGCAGTCTTGAAGGATGCCTTTCCCCCTCCCGAAGGCGAAAACATCAGCAATGCGGGGTCTCCGTAAAGATTGAATTCCGTGATTGTAAGGGCGGTATAAACGTCTCCCCATCCTCCGTTCCGGAGTAATGCGCTCCGTGCCATGAACATCGACTGTCCGGCATCGTAGCCGTTCATTGCCGACAGCATGAACATGTATGCGATGATGTCGGCGGCGAATAACTGGCTTTCTCCGGAAGCGTCCGCCGTGTCCACCGAACCGTATGCGATGCGGGACGAGCCGACAAATGACAGCGTATTGGTGAAAAGCGAGGCCAGCAGCATGCTGCGCCTTTTGTCAAGTCCGATGAATTTGCCTCCGTAGCAGGCTTCGCTTATGACTATATTGCGGTTTTCCAATGCCATGAGATGTTCCGGCAATATCGCGGAATACAGTTCCCCTCCCTGTTGCGGGGTAGATACCCCGAAATAACCCCTCGATTCGGCGCCTTCGCCTCCGTGGAGGTTGAAATAATACAGGTCCGCGCCGGTGTGAAGTACCTGGCCGACGGTATCGCGGGTTATCATCGGCGAAAGTATCATCTTGTTATAATAGTATTCTTCATCGAGGCGGCCGTCGAAATCCCTCATGCACCCTCCGCCGATCAATGGCGACGCGACGGTGGCGGATACGTCTTTCCAGTTGGGATCGCACTGTCCGTAACTTTGCCCGATGCTTATTGTTCCCGAACAGTCCAGCACTCTTTGAAGATATCCGGCAAGGTCTTCAATCACGGCATCCTGTCCTAAAGGCAGCCTTCCCACGTGGAACATCTGGTCGTATCCGAAAGCTTCCATGTCTTCGAGGGCTGAAACCATTTCGCTGTTGTAAGGGTAGGCGTAAAGCAGGTCGGTGTCTATGGTCTTGTCGCTGCTGTTTTCGGCAAAATAGTGCCTTATGCGCGGCATCGGGATGATGTCCGCTCCCCCGATTATGAACAGATATTCCGATACTGCCCCGCCTTTTTTCTCTTCCTTTTCATGCACGTCCATAAGGATTTCAAGATAGTCCTCAACGGGGCTGGAACTGTCGAGGCTTGCCGTGCGGTTTCTGCTGAAAAGGCCGCTTCTTGAAAATGAATAGTTGCCTGCATCCACGAGCCTGTAACAGATGCCGGAGAATTTCCTGTACTCGATAAATGTATCAAGCAGTCCGGCGACGGTATCCGGGGCGCATCTGAATTTTCTGGCCAGCAGGCTGACATTCGTGAAAATCAGCCCGTACGCGTGGATGGGAGCTGCCTTTGCGGAGCTTCCCCCGCCTTCGTCCGCCGGGCGTTTTTCCGGCCTGGCCGTCTGCTCGTCCAGTCTTGTACCGCATTCCGGGCAGAAACGCATTGAGTCTTCTTCTATTTTATGGCCGCACTCTGAACAATAC
>JADIME010000023.1 GCA_017694935.1 Candidatus Merdivivens pullistercoris | reverse complement strand
TGAGGCAAGCTTCCGCGCAGGTTTTTGTCGTTTTTTGAGGAGAATAGCAGCGCTATTTTACGATAAAAATGGCGAAAACGTGCCGGAATGATGCCACAAAGAACTTTTGAAAAAATTTTAAACAGCTTCTAAGCACAACAGTAAACGAGATTGCCGTAGCCGCAGAAGGCGGCATTTACACAATCGATTACATCCTGAACAACCCGGTTGTCGGAGGGGAGATCGGGGCGGAATGCCTTCCCGGATGCGACTGGATAAGCAATCTGGTACCAGAGGACGGCAAGCTTTCGTTCACGGCCGCCGCAAATATCTCCGATACCATTCGTACAACCTCCATTGTCATAACATACTCCTACCCCGACGGAGAAGCCTCATGCGACGTGACGGTAACACAGGAAGCAGGCCAGACTCAACCGTCAGGGGCATTCGCCCTGTCCGTATCCGGAATAAAAGCCGCGTCCGCCTTCTGCCAGGTGACACCGGAAGACAATACGATGTCGTTCATTACCATGACAGTCGAACAGTAAAAAAAGGACGGGATGACCGATCAGGAGTGGTTTGAACACGATATGGAATATTTCACACAACTGTCGGCAAACTACGGGGAATCCCTGACCGACTATCTGGAACAATACCGGATTAAATCAGGATACATAGAATTTACCACCGGCGGGCTTGTACCCGGTGAAGCCTATTACCTGTATGCATACGGCATAAATACAGAAGGCGCATCGCCGGCATTAACCACCGAAGTAAATAAAACGGCTTTCACGACCACTTGTCCCGAACCTGTTGACAATGAAATTGTACTTGAGGTTGAAATAAACGGCGCCGACGCGAGCATAATAGCGGTTCCTTGGAACGACAACATACTTTATTATGCCGACTGGATGAGCGTTTATCTGGCCATGGGGATGTATGCCATTGAAGACCTTGGCGTATACGGGAAACAGAGCGTGCCGTTCAAGATTGAAGACCTCGAAGACACCTACTATGCATTCGCGTACTTACTGAACGATGATGCCACGGCAGGCTCGGAAGTATTCCTGAGAACCATCACTGACGGGACTGATGTAAATTGACAAACAGGCAAACACATCCTTAATGCGTAAAAAAAAGCAGGGGCGGCCGGAATGCCGCTCCCGCTTTTTAGAAGCTGTTTAAAATTTTTTCAAAAGTTCTTTGTGACACCATTCCGGCATGTTTCCGCCATTTTTATCGTAAAATAGCGCTGCTATTCTCCTCAAAAAACGGCAAAAATCTGCACGAAAGCCTGTCTCAAATGTTCTGAGAAAAAATTTTAAACAGCTTCTTATATATACGTCACCGCGCTCTTATTTTCTGAACTTCGCGGACACTTTCTCAATCATGTCAGGCACCATCCTGGACATGTCCCATTTAGGGTTCCATCCCCACTCCTCGCGCGCGCAGCTGTCATCCATGTAGTCAGGCCATGAATCGGCTATGGCAGCCTTTACAGGATCCACGTCAAAACTGAATTTGGCATCAGGGATATGCTTGCGTATCTCGGCGAAGAGCTGTACCGGAGTGAAGCTCATCGAAGCGATATTGAAAGCGTTCCTGTGTTTCAGCTTGCCCGGGTCGGCTTCGAGCAACTGCACGACACCTTCCAATGCATCAGGCATATAAAGCATGTCCATGTATGCATCCTCAGGAACAGGACAGACGAAATCCTTGCCCTGTGCAAGCGCATAGAACACCTCTACAGCATAGTCTGTAGTACCGCCGCCCGGAAGCGTACCGTATGAGATGATGCCAGGGAACCTTACGCTGCGGGTATCTACTCCGAAACGTGTATAGTAATAGTCGCTAAGCAATTCGCCCGACACCTTGCATACTCCGTATATTGTATTAGGACGCATCACGGTATCCTGCGGAGTGCCTTTATGAGGCGTGCTCGGCCCGAATGCCCCGATGGAGCTCGGAGTGAACAGCGTGCAGTGCTCGTCTTTCGCTATATTGAGAGAGTTGATGAGCGCACCCATGTTGATGTTCCATGCAAGCTGTGGATTTTTCTCGCCGGTAGCCGAAAGAAGCGCCACAAGATTCATGATGCCGTCGATTTCGAATTTCTTTACCGCATCATGGTATCCTTCGCCGTCCAAGGCATCGAGCTTTATGGAACGTGCATACTCGGACATCTTTTTTACATTTTCATCCTTGACGTCTGCCGCAATCACATTGTCATGGCCGTAAACCTTCTGAAGGTGCGGCACCAATTCGGAACCGATCTGTCCGCCGGCCCCTACTACCAATATACGTTTCATGTTGTTAAACCGTTTTAATTAATTGTCAAAAACACATCCTTTTTCAGGATTCGGCGCAAAAATACTAAAAATATAAAAACCTTGACTTAATTTTGTGATACAATAATTTACCGGCATGGACAATTTTACCGATATTCTGACACAAGCGGCAGAAAAAGAGGGGTTTACCGGCATCGGGGCGACTTCGGCGCAAGACGATGCCGACATATTTCCCTTGAAAAAATGGGCTGAGTCCGGTTACCATGCCGGAATGGGGTACATGGAACGGAACATGGACATACGCCGCTCGCCGTCGCTGCTTCTCGACGGGGCGCGTAGCCTGTATGTGTTCACGATTCCGTATCCGCGTTTCCTCAAAGGGGCTTCAGGGGAAAAATATGCGGGCTTCGCCCTCGGGAAGGACTATCACCTCGTAATAAAAGAGAAGCTCAGGCGCATTGCCGAAAAAACATTCCCCGAAGACAGATACAGGGTATTCTGCGACAGCGCACCGATCATGGAACGTTATTGGGCCGAGAAATGCGAACTCGGTTTTATCGGGAAAAACAATTTTCTCATATCCTGTTCTTCAGGAGCAAGGGTGCTGATAGGCATCATCATTTCAACCCGGGCATTGGAAGACAGGGAGATGGCCGCGATCAAAGAATGGAACGCCACACATGCCGCAATAAACGCGGACATGGCATACGATTTATGTTCCCGCTGCGACCTCTGCCTGAAAGCCTGTCCGAACGGGGCTCTCAAAGGCCGTGGAATGCTCGATGCCTCACGCTGCATCTCGTACAACACCATCGAGAGCAAGACTCACATACCGGACCTGCTGGATACGCACGGGTGGATAATCGGCTGCGAAGAATGCCTCCTTGCCTGCCCTTACGAAGTACTGCCGGCCATGCAATCCGCCGGGCCGAAAGACAACAGTCTGTGCAGTACAGGGAATGCCGCCGTCATAGGAGCATCCGGAACCGACCCGTCATTTTCATGCAATACCGGACTGCTGTCCGGAACAGGCGCGGAAGGATGGATTGAAATGGACAAGGCCGCTTTTAAAAAATCATTCAAAGGCACGGCCTTCGAAAGGCCGGGGCTTGGCAAGATTAAATCCAATGTTGAAAAATATATAAAAGATTACCTGCAAACACATTAACGATTACCCGCCATGACCATGATACGAACCTCCACCCCTGTCGAAACCGGGAAATTGCCTTCGCAACTCGGATACAAGGATTGCTTCACACTGCTGGGAAGCTGTTTTTCCGACGAGATTGCCGGCATTATGGACTCCCTGTTTTTCAATATGATGAGCAACCCCACCGGCACGCTTTACAATCCTGCGAGCATAGCGGCCGTCATAAGGCGGATGGACTCCCGAGAACATTTTACGATGGACGATGTCGAGGAAATCGGGAACGGGATAGCGGCATACTCGTCCTTCTGGCATCACAGCCGTTTTGCCGACACCTGTCCCGAGGAGTTTCTGTCAAAGGCCAATGACTTCATGGACAAGGCTGCCGGACATTTCGGAAAATCCTCAGTTGTAATCGTGACTTTCGGAACGTCCTGGGCGTACCGGCATGAAAAAAAAGACATCATAGTGGCGAACTGCCTGAAACACGACGCCCGGGAATTCAAAAGATTTTTTCTTTCCCCTGAAGAAACAGCCCGCATCTGGAGCGAAGAAATCATTCCGGCACACAAGGACAAGACATGGATATTTACCGTAAGCCCCATACGCCACCTGAAAGACGGCCTTCACGGCAATGCACTGAGCAAGGCGGCACTGCTTGCGGCGTGCGAGGAGATCTGTTCCCGGCACTCCTCATGCCACTATTTCCCGGCATTCGAAATCATGAACGACGAACTGCGGGATTACCGGTACTATGCCGACGATTTGGTTCATCCTTCGACACTGGCCGTCAGGATTATCTGGGAAAAATTCCGCTCATACGCATTCACCCCCGAGACAGTAGCGCTCATGGACGAAGCCGCGAAAATCCGTTCCGGTCTGGAACACCGCCCGCTGTTTCCGGGCCTTCAGGACAATGCCGCCTTTCATGAAAAATACCTTAAGATGAAAGAGGATTTCCTGAAGAAGGCCATGCCTTGAACCGCCATGCCCGTGAAGGTCTTGTCCGGAACCAAGTCTCGCAAAAGTTTAGAAGCTGTTTAGAAGCTGTTTAAAATTTTTTCAAAAGTTCTTTGTGACATCTTTCCGGCACGTTTTCGCCGTTTTTATCGTAAAATAGCTCTGCTATTCTCCTCAAAAAACGACAAAAACCTGGCGCG
>JADIME010000022.1 GCA_017694935.1 Candidatus Merdivivens pullistercoris | reverse complement strand
TGAGATAGGCTTTCGTGCAGGTTTTTGTCGTTTTTTGAGGAGAATAGCAGCGCTATTTTACGATAAAAACGGCGGGAACATGCCGGAATGATGCCTCAAAGAACTTTTGAAAAAATTTTAAACAGCTTCTTAATATTCTATTGGATTACAATATTTTTGATTGTTAGCAGGTTATCCTTTGTGTAATATTTTTGAATATCGCTAAATAAGCAACTTATGAGTAAATGTAAAGGTCAATACCCCGGCTATGCTATTTACTCCTAATTTTTTGAAAATCGATTTTCTGTACCCTTTGACAGTATCTTCCGATTTGTTCGTTTTTTCCGAGATTTCTTTAATGGACATCCCGTTGAAACTATATGTCAATATCAGTTTTTCGAAATCAGTCAGTTGTAATCTTTTGTCCTCGTCCCATTTCTTTTTCCCGAAATCGTACTGCTAGCGCAACATGCAGTGTTTGTCCCTCGCCGACAGGTCGTGCCCACGTGAATGTACAGCGGGAAATATCATGCCGAAAACTATTTTGACACGGTTTTCGCCAATGAGCAGCGGAACTATTTGATGATTCACCATCACGTGTTCGCCATTTTTTGCGATAATGGAACAATTGAATGATATTGAGAAATTGTGCGCCTTTTCCAAACTTACCTTATTGTAAAATTCATCTATTTTTTCAAATACGCCCTCTATGAAAATTCTGTCCTCGGGAGCGCTTATCAATGTAAAGAATTTCTTCCCACTTGACTTTGCCTCGATGGTAGAATATCCTCCTACGAATAATGGATATGTAGATGCATAAATTATATTTTCGGTATCTACATCCAAAATATACGCCGGACACGGCATGACGCTTGACAATAAGTCAAGCGTGCCAACCACATGCTTTAATTTCTCATCTACAGCCATACAGTTTTAATTTGCCGCAATATAATAAAATCCACCATAAATTCAAAACCCTGTCATTCCCGCCTTACAAAAAAATCACCGCGCCGGAAAAGGTCGAAGTGAACCTCATCCGGCGCAGCAATAATCGTTAAAAAACGTCAGAAGCTATTAATAATTTTCAGCCTTTATTTCGAAGAACGATTTAGGATGGTCGCACACAGGGCATTTCTCTGGAGCCTTCTTGCCTATGTGGATATGGCCGCAGTTGGAGCACTGCCAGATGACATCGCCTTCGCGTGAGAACACAAGGCCGCCTTCAACATTGGCTAGCAGCTTGCGATAACGCTCTTCGTGTTCTTTCTCAATCTTTCCCACTGCCTCGAAAAGATAGGCTATGCGTGTAAAGCCCTCTTCTTTTGCCACTTTTGCAAACTCCGCATACATCTCGGTCCACTCGTAGTTTTCACCTTGTGCGGCATCCAGCAGGTTTGCGGAAGTTTCAGGAATATCGCCGCCGTGCAGGAGTTTGAACCATATCTTGGCATGTTCCATCTCGTTTGCCGCAGTTTCCTCGAAAATCTTCGCTATCTGTACATAGCCGTCTTTCTTTGCCTTGGAAGCATAGTAAGTGTACTTGTTCCTTGCCTGAGACTCGCCTGCAAAAGCGGTCATCAGATTCTGTTCAGTCCTTGATCCTTTGAGTTCCATAATCAAATACGTTAAATGTTATAAATAAACCACTAAGGTATTAAAAATTAATCATTCTTTCAACATCGACATAAATTCTCGCGCCCCTAACCCTGAAACCGTCGATCTTTTTAGAGGAAAAATATCTTTCCACCGTTTCATGGATTTCGGGATCGTCAAGGTCGATCACTTCGCGCCCGCCGTCCACGAGCAGATGGTCATGATAGCAAGGCGTGATGTCATACATCATCTTTCCGGAAGAAAGGACACGGCCAATCAACCCGGCATCCGCCATCATTTCAAGTATGTTATATACGGCAGCCACGGTTATTACGGGAAGCCCTTCGCGCACAATGGGAACAATGGAGTCCACGGACGCATGGCCAAGAGCCTCAAGCGCGCCGTAAACAGCAATACGCTGGTTCGTCGCCTTGAGTCCCGCCTCCCGGAGTTTTTCCCGTATATGTTCCACGTCCAGATTGTACATCGTTTTCCGTCATAACTGTTTTTACGGGGCAAAGATAATAAAAATTTTTAAATAATAAAAATTATTATCTAAAAAACCGCCTCTCGGACAATCTCCCCGATCTTCGGATGACCTCTCTGATCTTCGGAAAATCGCTTCAGATTATTTAAGCAATTCCGCCGCCTCCATGCCCTGCTCGTATTTTCCTTTAAAACGGACTTCCACCGTATCCCCGACGAACAGGCCGTCAAGAGCGGTCCTGTCGGCATTGACAGTACTGAAAGACAGCGTATCGCCATCAGCGGTGACAATCATGACCGTATTCATTGTCGCGTCTATCACGGCACCTTTCGCGGCATCGCTTCCGTGCGAGCCGCAGCAGCCCGCCAACAAAGCACAGGCCGCCACAAAAACCGATTTCTTCATAAAAAGTTTGTATTATCTTTGCACGCAAAATTAATACTAAAATATGTATTACGTTTCCAAACGACTTGAAATATCCTTCGCCCACAGGCTTGACCTGGACTATGAAAGCAAATGCAGCCGCCTGCACGGGCACAATGCCATAGTAACCGTATATTGCTGTTCCGAAAATCTTGACAAGAACGGAATGGTAGCAGACTTTACCAAGATAAAGGATACCGTTTACAGACATCTGGATCACGCCCTGGTGAATGAGGCGTTCACATTCAACCCTACGGCGGAAAACCTTGCAAGGTGGATATGCGAACAGATTCCGCACTGCTACAAAGTCGTTTTCCAGGAATCCGAGGGCAACACGGCAATATACGTGAAAGACGGTTTTGACAATGCCGCGTTATGACATACAGGATCAACGAGATATTCTATTCATTGCAGGGCGAAGGCTACTACACGGGGACTGCCGCCGGATTCATCAGGTTTTCAGGATGCAACCTTAAATGCCCGTTCTGCGACACGAGGCACGAAAACGGCTCCCTCATGGAACTCGGCGAAATCATATCCGCCATATCGCGATACCCAGCAAGGCACACCGTGCTGACCGGAGGAGAGCCTTCCTTATGGATAACCGACGAACTCACCGACGCCCTGCACCGCGCCGGAAAATACATTGCCGTCGAAACCAACGGCACCCGCCCCCTCCCCGAAGGCATAGACTGGATTACCTGTTCCCCGAAAACAGACATCTTCTCCGAAGCGGAAATCCGGATCGGCAGATGCGATGAATTAAAAACCGTATATAACGGACAGGACATGTCGGCATACGGAAGCATAAACGCCACCCACCGCTTCATCCAGCCGTGCGATACCGGAGACCCTGAAACGAACAGGGCCTTGCTGGCGGAATGCATACGGTTCTGCAAGGCGCATCCTGAATGGAGACTCTCATTGCAGACACACAAATACATAAATATTAGATAATTGTCCGGAAGAACGGAACAACCTGCCGTTTTTTTGCTTATGTTTGCATGGGATTAAGACAGCTTCAAAAAAACACAATACCATGAAACTTCCAGACAATACGCCAATGGCGATCATTTCCGCATTAGCGGCCATTCTGCTTTCGCTTGCATGCGGGTGCGCAAAAATAACCGTCATACTCGACTGCGACGGCACGCACGGCAACAGCTATCCCCAGGACACTTCCGGGACATTGGGGAACAACCTCGTAAACTTCCATGCATCGGTAGAGAGCATGGACATGACAAAATCCATGTCGCCCATCCCGGCAAACACAAGAGTGACAATATACGCCTTCCACGGCTCGACATCCGACGCCACCTCGACCGCGCCCATGGCAAGAGGCATATACGTGGCGCAACAGGCCGGGACGCTTTCCGGAACCAACGGGTACAAAATGCAGCTCAGCAACGGCACATTCGACTTTTACGCCGTCTCGATAAACTCGACCGACCCGGCACCGACATTTTCCAACGGCATACTCCCGTCCGCGAAAAACGGGATCGACTACCTATGGTGGGGGACGGACAATTACGATGTAAACGGCGCACAGGTGACAGTCCCGATTGTGTTGAACCATTCCGCCACACAAGTTTCGTTCGAAATCGATGCCGGCGATGGGATGGTACTGCAGGAAATAGTTTCAGCCACAATCAGCGTTCCGAAAGAAGGAGCCTCCATGAACCTGTCGAACGGCATAATCGAGCCTGCCACAGAATACGCTTCACAGCCGGCGAAGATGGGCATCAACGGGATGCGCCTGCAATACACCATGCTCCCGCTGAAAACGGACACGCCAATGTCGCTTGAACTTTCCATAAAACTGAACTATGACCCGACCCCGAGAAGCTACAAAGTAGAAGTACCGGTGCCCGACGGAGAATTGGATGCCGGAAAATCATACCGGTTCAAGGCAATAATAAACGCCGACAACATTACATTCCCGGAAGTGGGGATTACCGACTGGGTGGATGTCGATGAAACGGGAAATCCGCTTTATCCTCATTGACAGAAACACGTAAAACGATATTTTTCATAAAGTTTCGAACGCGGATGTTGATTTTATGAAAATTTGATGTAACTTTGCGCGCTTTTTTTACGACATTTTTATGATAACCGATTTTTTAGATTTAGGCCTTTCAAACGAGATTTTGAATGCGGTAGCCGAGCTCGGCTTTGAGAAACCGACCCCTGTACAAGGTACGATAATACCGCAGCTTTTGGCGGAAAACGACGACATCGTATGCCTTGCACAGACCGGAACCGGCAAGACCGCTGCTTTCGGACTGCCCATATTGGAATATCTGGATCAGGAAAACAAGGAGACCCAGGTACTTGTCCTCTCTCCTACGAGAGAACTCTGCCGCCAGATCACACAGGACCTGCAGAACTACGCGAAGTACCTGAAAAGGATACATATCGTATCTTTATACGGCGGCGCGGCCATCACCGGGCAGATGAAATCGCTGAAAGACGGGGCACAGATCATCGTGGCTACCCCGGGAAGGCTCTTGGATATCATAAAACGCAAGGCGGCAGACATTTCGAACATCAACACGCTCGTACTTGACGAAGCCGACGAGATGCTGGACATGGGATTCAAGGACGAGCTGGATGCCATATTGGAGTCCGCTCCGGAAGACAGGCGCACGCTGCTGTTCTCCGCAACGCTTCCCAAAGAAGTGGAAGCGATAGCGAGGAACTACATGAAAGACCCTAAGATCGTTACAGTGGGAACCCGTAACGCGGGCGCGGAAAACGTGGAGCACTACTACTATATGGTAAAGGAAGAAGACCGTTATGCCGCTCTCAAGCGCATAGCCGACTACAATCCGGACATATACGGCATCATTTTCTGCCGCACACGCGAAGAAACACAGAAGATAGCCACCGCGCTGCAGAAGGACGGCTATGATGCGGACGCATTGCACGGAGACCTGTCACAGGCTCAAAGGGACAACGTAATGAGCAGACTGAAACGCAGGGCCCTGCACCTGCTCGTAGCTACCGACGTGGCAGCGAGGGGCATCGACGTTTCCGGGCTTACTCATGTCATCAACTACAATCTCCCGCAGGAAATAGAGCTTTACACCCATCGAAGCGGACGTACCGGACGCGCCGACAGGAAAGGCATTTCCATCGCCATCATAAACCAGCGTGAAAAAGGGAAGATCAAGCGTATAGAACAGGTAATAAAGAAAGAGTTCACGAGGCTCCCGATACCGACGGCAAGGGAGATATGCGAAAAACAGCTGCTGCACCTCATCAACGGCATCAACGCAGCCGAAGTAAGCACGGACATAGATGAATTCCTGCCATTGATAAACGAACAATGGGACAGCATTCCTAAAGAAGAACTCGTAAAGAAGATGCTGTCATACGAATTCAACAGGTTCTTCGACTATTACCGCAAGGCAAAAGACATCAACATCCAGGAAAAGCCGAAAAAGGACACGGATTCCAGGAAAAAAGGCGAAAGGAAAGAAAGAAAACTGTCAAGGAGCGAAAAAGACTCCAAGAATTTTGTATTGGAAGAGTGCGAGAAAGGCTTCAAGTGGGTCAAAATCAATCTCGGCTACAAGCACAACATCTCGCCGCGCACCATTGTGGACATAGCACGCGAATGCGGTGCCAACAAGAGCGACGTAGGCAGGATAGAAATCACCAATGACTGCCTGTATGTGGCCATAAAGAAAGACCTTGCAAAGAAGATCGCGTCACAAATCGACGGAGGCACGTTACGCAAATACAAACTGACAGCCGAAGTCCTGAAGTAACTCAGAATCCCGGCAAAGCCATAAACAGAGGAGGGAGCAAAAGCAGGAATCCGAGCAGCAGAAGCGCGAGGATGAATTTCCATACCCATTTGAACCATTTCGCATACGGGATCCGCGCTACGGACAATGCGGCAAGAAGCACGCCGGAACAAGGGGTTATCATATTGGTGAATCCGTCTCCAAACTGGAATGCAAGCACGGTGGCCTGCCTCGACAAACCGATCAGATCCGAAAAAGGAGCCATGATAGGCATTGTCAGCGCGGCTTTAGCCGAGGCCGAAGGTATTGCAAGGTTTATCACCGCCTGGATGCCGTACATGGATGCCAGGGCACCGGCCTTGCCCGAACCGTCGAGACCTTCCTCCAAAGAATGCAATATGGTGTCTATGATACGCCCGTCTTCCAATATGGTTATGATGCCCGCCGCAAGCCCTATGACAAGTGCAGCCGAAAATATGTCTTTCGCCCCTGTCATGAACTCCTTGACTATATTGTCCGGAGTATAGCCGGCAGCAATGCCCGATGCTATGGCCAAAGCAAGGAAAAGCGCGGAAATCTCGGTTATATACCAACCATACCCCATAACTCCGATGATCAGGAATATTATAGTAAACCACAGGAGATTCAATATGAACGACCGGGAAGAACTCCGTAATGCAAAGAACGAAGACAAAGCAAACAGTCCCGCCGCAACCCACATCAGCCACGGGGCATGATACTCTGATTCCCCTATCCTGATTGTACATGAATGTGCGTAATACGCGGAAAAGAGCAATATGGAAGCCAATACCAAAACGAATACTGCCCATGCACGTTTCCCGGCATGTCCAGCACGTTTTCCGGCATGTTCCCGTACGGACGTTTCCCCGCCTGCGCCGCCATGCGCACCGTCACTTTCCGAAACAGCCGCACTTTCCGAAGCACCCGTACCGGTGCCTGCGCCGGCATTCAGGCTGTTCCTCCAATAACCGTCCGCCTCATACATGACAGAACGTGCCGGATTGCGCTTCACCCTTGCGGCATACCACAACACGAATACTATGGCAAAAGCCATCAGCACCACCCAGCAGAAAGTCCTGTACTCTATTCCAGAAAAAAGCGGAAGCCCTGCCATGTCCTGGGCAATCCCTATCGTGAAAGGATTCAGCATCGCCCCGGCAAAGCCCACATGCGCCGCAAGATATACCATGCATAACCCTACTATCGAATCATAGCCAAGGGAAATGGCCAAGGGCACCACGATCACCACGAAGGCAATGGTTTCCTCGCTCATCCCGAACACTGCCCCGAACAATCCGAAAAGCAGCATTATCAGGACAATGACTATATTTCCGACACCTATTTTCCTGAAAAAACGGTATTTTTCCAGACTTTTGGCAAAATTGATAAAACTCAATATTCCGCCGTCCACGGCTTTCGTGCTGTTCACTACCCAGAACGCCCCGCCTATGATCAAAACGAAAACAATTATCCCCGCCTGCTGTCCGAAACCGGTAAACAAAGCCGAAAACACCTGCCACGTCTGCGGCACCGACTGTGTTTCACGGAACTCCAGCACTTCACCGCCATCAGCGGCGACAGTCTCCACATATTCCCCTCCCGGCACGAACCAGGTGGCGACGGCACACAGCAGGATGATGGAAAATATTATTACATACGTATTCGGAACTTTCAATTTTTTCAAAAAGCTGCCCATATAAAAATGTCTCCTGTTTTTAACCCGGAGAAGTGCCAAGGATTTGTGGCACTTCTCTTAGAAGCCGTTTAAAATTTTTTCTCAGAAAATTTTAAACAGCTTCTTATATTTTCCCGTAAAGATATGGATAAAATCAGTCTCTTTGCTAACTTCGCGTGAAATTATTGGAAACAAAAAGATGAAAACGATTTACGGCGGACTTGAAAACGAATTTTCAGACTATTCCGGAGCGGCCATAGCCGTACTTCCGGTACCATACGACGGTACAAGCACATGGATTAAAGGAGCGGACAAAGGGCCGGAAGCCTTGCTCGAAGCGTCCGCCAACATGGAACTCTATGATATAGAAACGGATTCGGAGGTATACACCAAAGGCATAGCCACCGTTGAACCGGTAACCGAAGCCTCCTCGCCGGAAGCGATGTCGGCAGAGGTGGAAAAACGTGTCGGCAAACTCATTGACGACGGAAAATTCCCCGTACTCATAGGCGGCGAGCATTCGGTGAGCATCGGAGCGTTCAGGGCTTTTGCCAAACGCTACAGGAAGTTCTCCATCCTGCAACTCGACGCCCACTCCGATATGCGGAGCGAATACGAGGGCTCCGCACACAACCATGCATGCGTGATGGCAAGGGCGAAGGAAGTTGCCACTTCCATAGTACAGGTTGGCATCCGCAGTTCCGCTTCCGAAGAATACGACAATATAATACCGGACAGGATTTTCCACGCCCACGAACTCCGTTATGACGACGAATGGGACGACAGGGTTTCATCACTGCTCGAAAAGAATGTATATATCACCATAGACCTTGACGTATTCGACCCGTCCATAATGCCTTCCACAGGGACTCCCGAGCCGGACGGCCTGTATTACAGGGAAGTGCTCGACCTGCTTACGCTCATCAACGAGAACCACAACGTAATAGGCCTCGATGTAGTGGAACTCTGCCCCAACAGCATCAACAAAGCCCCGGATTTCCTTGCGGCCAAACTGATTTACCAGTTCCTGAGCCTCAGGTTCCGATGAAATCCTTATATGTCTCTTGTGAGGCAGACAATTTTTAAAACTGCCTTGCAGAAATTGTCTTGCAGAGCCGGGAACAAGGGCATTCGGCCAATGCTCCTGCAATCGCTTATTAATCAGGAGGTTATAAAAATCAAGTATAATTTAACTGTTCCGAGCGAAGTCCACGTGGATTTCGCTCGGAACAATAATTTTCACTCACATTTCAACAACACGCTGACATGTAATCATTTACGAAGACAAGGGTTAAGTCGGGACGTTCCCGGTTTTACAAACTCTACTCCAGATAAGTGTAGCCGTAAAGTCCGGAACGGTAGTTGGAAAGGAACTCGCGCCCTTCTTCCGGGGAAATGATGCCTTTCTTCACGGAACTCATGACCCAGACTTCCACCGAGCGGGCCATCCGCTTAGGGTTGAACTGAACATATTCGAGCACATCGGCGACGGTCTCGCCTTCGATGATTTTGTCTATGACATATTCGTCCCCTTTGACCTTTACATGCACGGCATTGGTATCCCCGAACAGGTTGTGCAGGTCGCCAAGTATCTCCTGGTATGCACCCACGATGAACACTCCGAAGTAATAAGGTTCCTTGCCGCTGAGTTCATGCACCGGAAGGTGGTACGAGAAATTCCTCGTGGATATGAAGTTGTCTATCTTGCCGTCCGAATCGCAGGTAATATCCTGTATGGTTGCCGATTTTGTAGGCTGCTCGTCCAGACGGGAAATAGGCACGACCGGGAATATCTGGTCTATCGCCCATGAATCAGGAAGCGACTGGAAGAGCGAGAAGTTGCAGAAATACTTGTCCGGGAGCAGTTTTGAAATCTTTTTAAGCTCGTCTGGAGCGTGCTTCATGCTTATGGCCATATCGTAAACATCGCGGGCTATCGACCAGTAAAGCCTCTCTATCTTGGCACGGGTAGCAAGGTCTATCAGGCCGAGATTGAACAGGCCGAGGGCGTCTTCCCTGATCTGCAAAGCATCGTGCCACGTTTCTATCAGGCGTGGCTGGTTAAGGTTTTCCCACAATTCGTAAAGTTCCTTTACAAGTTCATGGGCATCCTCCTCTATCGTCTCGTTTTCATCGAATGACGGCAGGCTTACGCTCGCAAGGGCCTCGAAAATCAGCACGGAATGGTGGGCCGTAAGCGAACGCCCCGACTCCGTGATGATATTGGGCTGCGGCAGTCCTGTTTTCTCGCACACGTCCACTATCGACGAAACGGCATCGTTCACATATTCCTGAATGGAATAGTTCATGCTGTTGCCCGAAGTAGCGGAACGGGAGCCGTCGTAATCCACGCCGAGACCGCCTCCTATGTCCACGAAATTGATTTCGTACCCCATTTTCCTCAACTGTACATAGAACTGGGAGGCCTCCTTCAATGCTGTCTTGATCTTTCTGATATTCGTGACCTGGCTTCCTATATGGAAGTGTATGAATTTCAAGCAGTCGGACAGTTTATTGCGGTCAAGTATCTCCAAGGCCTCAAGCAATTCGCTGGAATTGACACCGAATTTGCTGACATCACCGCCCGATTCTTCCCACTTTCCGCTACCGGAACTTGCAAGTTTGATGCGGATACCGATATTCGGACGGATCTTCAATTTCTTGGAAATGGCAGCGACTGTCCTCAGTTCATTGAGTTTCTCGACCACGATGAATATGTTGCGACCCATCTTCTGGGCAAGAAGGGCAAGCTCGATATAGCTTTCATCCTTGTACCCGTTGCAGATAATCATCGCGTCATTGTCTATGTCGATCGACAGGACGGCATGCAACTCGGGTTTTGAGCCGGCCTCCAGTCCTATATTGTATTTTGCCCCGTGTCCCACGATTTCCTCGACTACCGGGCGCATCTGGTTTACCTTGATAGGATATATTATGAAATTCTTGGCGGTATAGCCGTACTCGTCTGCCGCTGCCTTGAAACAGTTGGAAATCTTCTCTATCCTGTTGTCCAATATATCCGGAAAACGAAGCAGCACAGGTGCGGACACATCGCGTACCTGGAGTTCTTCCATCAATTCCTTCAGATCGATAGACGGACCGTCCTCTTTCGGAGTCACGGTCATGTGGCCTTTTTGATTAATAGAAAAATAATTCAATCCCCAGCCTTTAACATTGTAAAGTTCCGCCGAATCTTCAATAGTCCATTTTCTCATTTCAAAACCGAGTGATTAATATAAGATTAAATTTTTCTTAATACAGGATTAAAATTTTTAACGTCCTATGCAATAATATTTTATTCCAGCCGCTCCCAATTCGTCGGCATCATATATGTTCCTCCCGTCAATCACCAACGGCACGCGCATGGCATTGTAGACCAGTTTCCAGTTCGGAAGCCTGAACTGCCTCCACTCCGTTATGACCAGCAGCGCGTCCGCGTCGGTCACCGCTTCATATTTGTCATTGCTGTATTCCACGGTATTTCCGATACGCCTCCGGCACTCGTCCATGGCTACCGGGTCGTACACAACCACGTCGCAACCGGCTTTCAACAGCAGGTCGATCGTTACCAAAGAAGTGGCTTCCCGCATATCGTCGGTCTCGGGCTTGAATGAAAGTCCCCATATCGCAATCCTCTTGCCCGTAAGGTCGGTACCGTAATACTTCAGGAGTTTTCTGAACAGGATCTCCTTCTGCCTGTCGTTCACATAGTCCACGGCCTTCAACACAGACATTTCGTAACCTTTCTGTTCTGCAGTATGTATCAAAGCCTTAATGTCTTTCGGAAAACAGGAGCCGCCGTACCCGCATCCCGGATACAGGAACTTGCTTCCTATCCTTGTGTCCGCGCCAATGCCCTTGCGCACCATATTCACATCCGCACCGACAAGCTCGCAAAGGTTGGCTATGTCGTTCATGAAACTTATGCGTGTCGCAAGCATCGAATTGGCCGCGTACTTGATCATTTCGGCAGACGGTATGTCAGTAAATATCACCCGGAAATTGTTAAGCAGGAAAGGCCTGTAAAGAGTGGTCATCAGCTGTTTCGCCCTGTCCGAATCCACGCCTACGACGACCCTGTCGGGGCTCATGAAATCCTTTACCGCACTGCCTTCCTTCAGAAACTCGGGATTTGACGCCACATCGAAACCTATATCCGCATTCCTTTCCTCCAAAACCGCCTCTATCTCGGCACGCACTTTTTCGGAAGAACCTACGGGAACGGTGCTCTTTGTCACTACAAGCACATAATGTTCCATGTACTGACCGATTTCACGGGCTACCTGCATGACATACTTCATGTCTGCCGACCCGTCCTCGTCCTGCGGAGTACCGACAGCTATGAAAACAATCTCCGCATCTTTCATTGCCTCCTGCAAATCGGTACTAAAAGACAGGCGTCCGTCCCTGACATTGCGCTCGACAAGTTCGTCAAGGCCCGGCTCATAGATAGGAATATGCCCGGCCTCTATCTTGGAAATCTTTTCCCGGTCCACGTCCACACAGGTAACCGCCACGCCCATTTCCGCGAAACAGCTTCCTGACACCAGTCCGACATATCCTGTACCTACCACGACTATCTTCATACCGCCAATCTTTAAGTTACAAAACGCAAATTTAAGAAACAGTTTTTAATTTTCAACTGCCAGCATCTCATCAACGGCCAGCATTTCCAACGAATCCCTCCAGTTAGGTATATCGATGGAAAAATCCCGCTTCACCGCCGATTTGTCCAATGCGGAACAGGCAGGGCGCACGGCCTTCGTAGGAAACTCGCTGCCGCGGCAAGGCCGGACGGCGCAATCCAGACCGTAGATATCCCTGACAGCACAGGCAAGGTCATAACGGGAGCATACTCCTTCGTTGGAATAATTGTAAAGTCCCCTGTGTCCACGGAAACTCCCGTCTTCCAATATGTCGAAAATGAATCCTGCAAGGTCGGCCGCGTTTGTCGGATTGCCGATCTCGTCGATTACTACCTTGATGCTGTCATGGCTGCCGCAAAGAGTCCTTATCTTTTTGATAAAATTGTTCCCGAAACGGCTGTAAAGCCATGAAGTCCTGAAAATCAGACAATCGCAACCGCTCGCGAGAATACGTCTGTCCCCTTCGAGCTTCGTCCTGCCATACACTGACAGCGGCGACGGTTCATCGGTTTCAAGATAGGGCAGGCTGCTCCGCCCATCAAAAACAAAGTCGGTGGAAATATGTATCAGGAAAACCCCCGTTTCCCGGCAGATTTCCGCCAGCATTCCGGGAGCCTCGGCATTTACCTTAAACGCTGCGGCCTCGTCCGACTCCGCACCCTCAACATCCGTATAGGCCACGAAATTCAGCAAAACGTTTATGCCGTGCCTTGCAAGCATCTCTTTTACCGCCCCGGCATCGCAGATGTCGAGCCTTTCCACCCCTTCTTCATCTTTACGGTCGGCGAAAAAATATCTGTTTCCCGAAAGGGGGGCTACCTCCCTCATTTCACGGCCCAATTGCCCGCAGGCCCCGGCTACAAGTATGTTCATAATATTATTATTTGCCTTTAATTGTCCGACACTCGGAAACACCTGAACAGGAACGGATTATAGGCTCGTCCAATCTCGGATGCCTCAAATCCTTTTCAGAAAACACCATCTCCCTTTCAGGGAGCGGCCACTCGATTCCGATCGCCGGGTCGTTCCAGATGATGCCGCCTTCCGAGGACGGACAGTAATAGTTATCGCACTTGTACTGGAAAACGGCCGTTTCCGAAAGCACCGCGAAACCGTGGGCAAAACCCCTCGGAATGAAGAACTGCCGCTTGTCCACGTCCGAAAGCACGACCGACACGTATTTTCCGAAAGTCTCCGAACCGGGACGTATATCCACAGCCACATCGAACACCTTGCCGCTCACCACGCGCACGAGCTTGGCCTGTGCGTGTTCCCCTTTCTGGAAATGAAGGCCGCGCACCACGCCGTAACGGGAAAACGATTCGTTGTCCTGAACGAAATCAACGCCGAAATCCAGCCCGAAAGCCTCCCTATACGCGGCTTCCAGCGCACGCCGGGAATAACTTTCAAAGAAATATCCCCTCTTGTCGCCGAAAACATCTGGCTCCATGACGAAAGGTCCGTCAATATCGCATTTAAGTATCTTCATCTCAATCAATAAAAATCAATCGCCCGTTCACCGTCCGGTACGCGGTCCCTTACCTCGTTCTATCAGTTCAAGGAGATATCTTCCATACTGGTTTTTTGCCATAGGCTGCGCTATCTCGCGTAGACACTCTTCGGAAATCCACCCGTTCATGTAGGCTATCTCTTCAAGGCAGGCTATCTTCACGCCCTGACGTTTCTCGATGACTTCCACGAAAATGGAAGCCTCTGCAAGCGAGTCGTGCGTTCCTGTATCCAGCCATGCGAAGCCACGGTCAAGGATCTGCATCTTCAACTGCCTGTCTTCAAGGAATTTCTGATTGACTGTCGTTATCTCAAGTTCTCCACGGGCGGACGGCCTGACATGCTTGGCCACGTCCACCACCTTGTTGGGATAGAAATAAAGCCCCACGACGGCATAGTCCGACTTCGGCTCGGCCGGTTTTTCCTCTATCGACAACACGTTCCCGTCCTTGTCGAACTCCGCCACTCCGTACCTTTGTGGATCGCTCACCCTGTAACCAAAGATTGTCGCCTTGCTTTCCTGCCCGGCCGTCCTGACCGCCTCCCTCAGCATCGCAGGGAAGCCTGAACCATAAAATATATTGTCCCCGAGCACAAGACAGGCCGTATCGTCCCCGATAAACTCCTCACCTATGATAAAAGCCTGCGCCAGCCCGTCCGGGGAAGGCTGTTCCGCATACGAAAACCTTACACCGAAATCGCTTCCGTCACCGAGAAGGCGGCGGAAAGCCGGCAGATCTTCCGGCGTGGAAATAACAAGTATGTCCCTTATCCCGGCCTGCATCATAGTGGATACGGGATAATACACCATCGGCTTGTCGTAAATCGGCAGCAACTGTTTGCTTACGCCCTTGGTTATCGGATAGAGCCTCGTCCCCGATCCCCCGGCCAAAACTATTCCTTTCATAGTGCAAATCGCTTGTTTCAGTAAACCTGGCGCAAGGTAATGAAAATATGGCGAATTACACAATTAAAACCGGTTTTTCTAAGAAGCTGTTTTAAAATTTTTTACGATTATCCGCAAAATTACCCCTATGAAGATGAAAGCAGTAATAGCCACGGACAGTATATCCCTCAGGTCTCGTAAAATGCTGCTCACTTTCGAATGTCCACAGGACATTCTCATAAACCGTTCACGACCCGTTCACGAGGCCACGGGCGGCCACGCTGTCCGTGACAATTACTG